>CAIWQV010000028.1 GCA_903914945.1 uncultured Methylophilaceae bacterium | reverse complement strand
CCATGACATCGCTTCCTCGCCTTGTGGCATGAATAAATTAATAGACTGAGGTTTTATATGCACAATCGATGTTGTTTTAATTTGTGGTCTTCTTGTTAATTCGATAAATAAACGCCCTTCATGATTTAATACAAATTTCTGAGTATCACTCTTAAATGCTTTGTTAAGTGCGTCACATAAATCTTCAATTTCATTTTGCGTAAAATCATCTGTTAATTTTTTTTCCAAAAAGAATGTATCTCTTTGAAGGCTCAAATAAACAGGGTCTGCATATAAGCAATAAGAGGTTTGGTTTTCTTGATAATCTATTGAAGCTAATGGGAAATCTGGGCTAGGTTTTATGCCAAATAGCTGACATATCAATTCTTCATACGAAAGCTTTCTAGACTGAGCATGTCCGATCGTTAAAAATCGATCGAGTAATGGGTGATTAAACTCAAGAGAAAACTTACAAAGAAGTGTGGTATTCAAACTACAAAGAAATTATAAAATGTGGTGCCCGGGGCCGGAATCGAACCGGCACGACCTTGCGATCGAGAGATTTTAAGTCTCTTGTGTCTACCAATTTCACCACCCGGGCCTTTTGAAATAAAACTAAGACCGAATTTTATCACTAATTATTCTTAGAATATCCCTAAGCACTAATAAGTGGAGGCGCGAGCCAGAATCGAACTGGCGTCTACGGCTTTGCAGGCCGCTGCATAACCATTTTGCTATCGCGCCACATGAATGCCTCCAAAATTAAAAAGGGGAAGACAATGCTTCCCCGATTTGTATTTGGAGCGGGAAACGAGTCTCGAACTCGCGACCTCAACCTTGGCAAGGTTGCGCTCTACCAACTGAGCTATTCCCGCGTAAAGAACCCAGTATTTTAGCGTTTTTTGAGCTACTGTCAATTTAAAGTCTTGCCTCATCCTTAAGGATTACCTTATTTTTACGCTCTTTCTTAGGGTAGGCCAAGCCACACGGATGTAATAAGCCATCGAAATTACAGTCAATAATGCGGCAATGTTAATCAATATATTCCCTATCCACTTTACATTGATAAACCATAGATCGTCATAATAAAGAAGCAACAAAATAGCGATCATTTGGATTGCTGTCTTTAATTTTCCGATGAACATAACGGTCATACCTCCAGGCCTGCCAATGGTTGCCATCCATTCTCGAAGGGAGCTAATAGAAATTTCACGGCCGATGATGATTAGTGAAATAATTGCATTGACTCGGTCAAGTTCCAATAAAACAAGAAGTGCTGCAATCACCATCAATTTATCTGCTACAGGATCAAAAAAAGCACCAAATTTAGAGGCTTGGTTTAAGTATCGCGCAAAAAATCCGTCTAACCAATCTGTAATAGCTGCAAATAAAAAAATACCAGCGCCAATCCAATTCATCAAAGATTGATTAATCACAGTATGTGGAAAGTAATAAATGCCCACAAAACAAGGTATCAAAACAACCCTGAAGAAAGTAAGTGCATTAGGAACATTAATTTTCATATGCTTTTATTGTTTAATGAAAGTAATCATAAATCTTTTCAGCTAATTTTTTATCAATACCATCAACCATAATAATTTCTTCAATACTAGCATTTTTAATACGCTCTATACCGCCAAAATAGACGAGTAAATTCTTTCTCTTTTGTGAGCCAATCCCTTCAATATCTTCCAAAGAGGAAGTAATTCTTTTTTTAGCGCGCTTGGCCCTATGGCCTGAAATTGCAAAACGATGAGCCTCATCTCTAATTTGCTGAATGAGATGAAATCCAACATTATCTTTTTTAACAATAATAGGCTCATTTTTTCCTTCTAAAAAAAGCTGTTCTAATCCCGGTTTTCTTCCCTCACCTTTTGCAATACCAACAAGCAATATGTCGCTTAAACCTAATTCTTGAATAACCTCAATAGCAATATTGAGCTGTCCTTTACCACCATCGATAAAAATAAGATCGGGTTTAATACCTTCACCCGTTGCAATCTTTTTATATCGTCGATTTAGTACTTCTCGCATAGCGCCATAATCGTCACCGGGAGTAATGTCTTCGATATTAAAACGTCTATATTCTTTATTCTGGAGATTGCCTTTATCAAATACCACACACGAAGCAACCGTACCTTCTCCCATCGTATGGCTAATATCAAAACATTCAATTCTTGAAAATGAATCTGATAAATTAAAAATGGCTTTCAATGCTTCGACACGATTTTCTTGGCTCTCTGTTTGCATTAATTTTTGTTTTAAAGCAATCAGCGCATTTTTTTGCGCCATGCTCAGCCAAACACGCTTATCACCAATAGCTTTATTAATTACTTTAACTTCGATGTCATAATTTAATTTAAAAAATTCAGACATAAGTGACTGATTGACGTGTTCTTGCGTCACAATTAATTTGGGTATCGTCTGATTTGTATAGTATTGCGCGATAAATGTTTCAATGACATCTTGAGTTTCAACGTCCGCAGCATTTTTAGGGAAAAAACTTTTGTCTCCTAAATGCCTCCCTGCTCGAATCATCACTAAGTTTAAGCAATATTCGCCAGACTCTTCAACGCACGCAATAATGTCAGCATCGCTTGCACTAAAATCGCTAACGAATTGTTTTGTTCTTACTTGTCTTAAGCTTTGAATACGATCTCGATATAAAGCAGCATGCTCATAAGCATGTGAGGTTGCAGCTTCATTCATTTGGTTTGTTAGTTGACTAATTACTTCACTATCTTTGCCTTGTAAAAATAGAGATGCATGCTTAATATCATTTTGATACTCATCCTCTTTTATAAGATCCACACAAGGGGCTGTGCATCTGTGAATCTGATATTGGAGACAAGGTCTTGATCTATTTTTAAATACTGAATTTTCACATGTTCTTAATTTAAAAACTTTTTGCAAAAGCTGAATACTCTCTCTTACAGCATTTGTATTTGGAAAGGGGCCGAAATATTGATTCCCTTTTTTCTGAGCGCCACGATGAAAAGCTAATCGCGGATATTTTTCGCCAGTTAATACAATATAGGGATACGATTTGTCATCTCTAAAAATAACGTTATAACGTGGCATATGAGACTTGATCATATTGTTTTCCAGGATCAAAGCCTCAGCTTCAGAGTGCGTTACGGTAATTTCAATATGATCAATGTGGCCGACCATCATTTTTGTTCTTGGGCTTACAATAGTTTTAACAAAATAAGATGAAACTCTTTTTTTTAAATCCTTCGCTTTGCCTACATAAATGACTTCCTCAGCCTGGTTAATCATCCGATAAACACCAGGTAAATTAGGAAGCGTTTTTAAAAAGGGTTTTATATCCATTGAATTAACCTAACAAACTTCCCCCTACAGACCAATCTTCACCCTTGACCTCATCAAATACAATGTAAGTATAAGAGGCAGGCTTATGTGCAACCTTTTCCATAAGCTGCGTTATTTCTTTTGCAATTGTTTCTTTTTGGTCGCGATTTAAAGTTCCTGCTAACTTGATATTGATATAAGGCATATTCAACTCTCCATTTCTATTTTGATTGATTGAAAAACACTATAAAACATTTCCTCTGTCAGTCTCTTCGTTTGTGTATTGTATCGACTGCAATGATAACTATCATACAAAACGAGTTGGCTGGGTAAATCATGACGGGCGCCATGTGAAAATACATAATCGGATTTTTTTAATTGAAAAGCGGTTAAAACAGATTGGTGAGCAATACTTCCCAAAGCTAATATAAACGTCTGAGGTTGAAGTGATTCTAATTCTGCCTTGAGATAGTGATTACATTGTTTTATTTCTTTAGGTTCAGGCTTGTTTTGCGGGGGCAAACATTTCACTGCGTTTGTGATTCTGCAATTCATAAGACGCAATGAATCCTCCGCTGAAACTGACTCTTGTTGATTTGAAAACCCAAAATGAAATAATGCTTTATATAAAAGAATGCCTGCATGGTCCCCAGTAAATGGCCTGCCTGTCCTATTCGCTCCGTGCATGCCAGGCGCTAATCCTACAATCAATAAACGAATAGATGTATCGCCAAACGGGGGTACAGGCTTACAAAAATAATCGGGCTGATCTAATTTGACTTGATCTAAAAATGAAGCAAGCCTAGGGCATTCTCTGCAGTCTTCTTTGTATTGTGTCATTATTTAGTATCGTGAGAATTCACGTATTTTATCTATAAACTCTATAATAGCCCATGTTCATCACGACCTCTATTCATGCTTAGTTATCGACACGGTTTTCATGCAGGCAACCATGCAGACGTGTTAAAACATATTGTTTTAACGCTAATTTTGGATTACCTAAAGCAAAAAAATAAACCTTATTGGTTTATTGATACGCATGCGGGCGCAGGTAAGTATTCGCTCGAAAGTGATTTCTCAAATAAAACATCTGAACATCTTGATGGCATTGGAAAGATCTTCCATGACGAAAAAAAACCATTAGCTTTATCAAAATATATTGAAATCATTCGTCATTTAAATGGTGGCGATCAATTAAAACAATATCCGGGCTCACCTTGGATTGCGAGCCAGATCTTATCTCATGAGAATAAAATAAGGCTATTTGAATTACATCCTACTGACTTAACTTCGCTTCTTCATGCCTTGGGTAAAAAATCGAATACTAAAATTTATGGTGAAGACGGTTTTAATGGATTAAAGGCAATGATCCCACCACCGCCAAAAAGAGCACTTGTATTAACAGACCCCTCTTATGAAATTAAAAATGATTACCTTAAAGTCGTAGAATCCCTAAAAGATAGCTTAAAGCGTTTTGAAACTGGCATCTATATGATTTGGTGTCCTTTGATTGACCGAAGCGAGCCCTTGGCAATGCTAAAACAACTTCAAAAATTGAACGCTAAAGAATGGCTTTATATAAGCCTTTCGATTGCAAAACCTAGTGATGATATCGGCATGTTCGGAAGCTATCTTTTTATCATCAACCCTCCTTGGAAACTTAAAGAGCAAATAGAAGAAATCATGCCTTATTTAAGCCATCAATTAGGCCTTAACGGCCACGGTTCTTATGAAATTGAAGCAAAAACGAGTTAAAATAACACTATATATCTCATAGGATTTCTACATGCAATTATCAACACTCAATGCCCTTTCTCCGCTTGATGGAAGATATGCTAAAAAAGTAGATAATTTGCGCCAATACTTTAGTGAATTTGCTCTTATCAAATTCCGTGTTGAAGTTGAGATTAAATGGCTCATTTCATTATCTGATGAAAAAGTCATTAAAGAGGTTGCCTCACTTAGCGTTTCTACCCGTGAACTTCTCCAAAAAACGATTCAATCTTTCAGTGAAACTGATGCTGCTGAGATCAAAAAAATAGAAGAAACAACTAATCACGATGTCAAAGCTATCGAGTATTGGTTAAAAAATAAATTTAAAGATAACCAAGAAATAAAAAGTATTTCGGAATTTATTCATTT
>CAIWQV010000027.1 GCA_903914945.1 uncultured Methylophilaceae bacterium | reverse complement strand
TTAAACCATGCCGATGGATAAATTCTTGGAATGGCAAAAGAAATGACGAAGTTAAATCACGTTTTTTAATTTGGGGTACTTTAGGTTCTTTAATCAGAAGGGTTAAAACGACGCCCGGTAGCATAAACAGACTTGTCACTATAAAAACTGTTTGCCAATCAAAATGATCTGCCAAGATAAGTGATAAAGACCCTGGGATAAGACTCGCAATCTTATAAGCATTCACATGAATGGCATTTCCTAAGCCTAGTTCTTCATCTAATAAAAGTTCACGACGATAAGCGTCGATCACCACATCCTGACTTGCGCTTAAAAAAGCAATCAGTGTGGCAATCACGATAATCATCTTTAGATCAGTTTGGGGGTTATAAAAACCTAATAGCGGAATGCTTATTAAAAGAAGCGCTTGAAAGCATAATAACCAGCCGCGACGCCGACCCATGACCCACGTGAAACGGTCAAAAAAAGGTGCCCATAAAAATTTCCATGTATAAGGCAGTTGGATGAGTGCAAAAAGACCAATCGCTTTTAGATCTAATTGATTTGATCTCAACCATGCGGGCAATAAACTGATCAGAATATAAAGAGGTAGGCCTGAAGTAAATCCAGTAAAAATGCAAACCAACATTTTTTTGGAAAGGATGTCTTGCCAGAATCGTTTCCGAATTTGCATCAGCAATTATTTTGAAACGAGACGATACATCGCTAATGCGCCCATGAGATTAGGCATGAAATGAATTGGTTTGCCATGAGTCAGAATGAGACGCTCTTTAATACCAATTTTATTTTTAATACAAAATTCATCAAAATCCTTGATGGTGCATAAGTGGATATTGGGCGTGTTATACCATTCATAAGGTAAGGCTTTAGAGACAGGCATTTGACCTTGAATGAGTTGTATGCGATGTCGCCAATAACCAAAATTAGGAAATGTGACAATCGCTTCTTTTCCGACACGTAACATTTCATGCACAATTGTTTCGGTGTTATGCATGGCTTGTAACGTTTGAGATAAAACGACGACATCAAATGATTGGGATTCAAAACCTGATAGGCCTGATTCCAAATCCATTTGAATGACATTTAAACCTTGTTTTAAAGTGTTAAGCCAATGCGCATCATTTTTTTCAATACCATATCCTTTGACTTCTAAAGAGCCCTCTAGAAACTTTAAAAGAGATCCATCTTCGCAGCCTAAGTCGAGTACTTTGGCACCAAAAGGAATCCAGTTCGCGATGACGGCAAAGTCTTGTCTAAATTGTGCGCTCATAATTGATTTGCGATCTTTTTAAAATAAGTCGTGAGTATGCCGTGATAATGAGGGTCAGACATCAGAAAAGCATCATGTCCATGCTGGGCTGTAACTTCAGCATAACTTACAGTCAATTCATTATCCAAAAGCGCTTTGACAATTTCTTTTGAGCGCTGAGGGGAAAATCGCCAATCGCTCGTAAATGAAACCACTAAAAAATCAGCTTCTACTTTTTTGAAAGCTTTAGATAAATTACCTTGATATTCTTTTGCAGGATCAAAATAATCAAGTGCACGCGTCATTCTCAAGTATGTATTCGCATCAAATTCTTCAGCAAATTTATCACCTTGATGATGTAAATAGGATTCCATTTCAAAATTCACATCAAAAGAATACTCAATATTTTTATTTTTAAGTTTGCGACCAAATTTCAATCCCATCGCATCATCTGATAGATAAGTAATATGACCTAACATTCTCGCAATGCGGAGCCCGCGTTTAGGTTTCTTTTTAAAACGATAGTAATCCCCATTATAAAAATCAGGGTCAGTGATAATCGCTTGTCTTGCCACTTCATTAAATGCGACATTTTGTGCCGTGAGATTTGGAGCTGCGGCAATCACAATCGCGTGACGCACACGTTTAGGATAAGAAAGCGTCCATTGCATCGCTTGCATACCGCCTAAGCTTCCACCGATCACGGCCGCTAAACTTTCAATACCTAAATGATCCATAAGGGCTGCCTGCGAATTCACCCAGTCTTCCACAGTCACAATCGGAAAATCGGAACCCCATAGTTTTTTTGTTTTAGGATTGATACTTATAGAGCCACTTGTGCCGTGGCAACCACCTAAATTATTTATACCGATGACAAAGAAGCGATCGGTATCAAGTGGTCTCCCAGGGCCAATGAGGTTATCCCACCAGCCAGGGTATTTATCGTCTTTTTTATAACGTCCTGCAACATGATGATTTCCTGATAATGCATGACACACAATGACTGCATTATTTTTTTTGGCGTTTAATTTGCCGTAGGTTTCATAGGCGAGTTCATAGCTCGGTAATTTTTTACCGCTCGTTAATTTAAGTGGTTTTGTAAATTGGGCAAGCTTTGCTTTAACAAGACCGACTGAATTTTTTTCGCTCATGGTCACGATTATACTATTGAATATTGACCGAAAGTGACACGATGAACGCCATGAAT
>CAIWQV010000026.1 GCA_903914945.1 uncultured Methylophilaceae bacterium | reverse complement strand
TTTAAAGATCATGGTGACATTATTCTGAAACCGCTTGATGGCATGGGAGGTAAAAATATTTTTCGAGTCAGTGAGTTTGAAAAAAATCTTAACGTTATCTTAGAAATTATGACCAACCATGGTCTTCAAATGATTATGGCGCAGCAGTATATTCCAGAGATCTCATTGGGTGACAAACGCATTGTGATCATTGAGGGGATTCCTTTTCCTTATGCATTAGCGCGGATTCCGATGCATGGCGAAACGCGGGGTAATCTTTCATCGGGTGGCCAAGGTATCGCACAACCTTTATCAAAGAGAGATATTGAGATAGCAACCATTGTAGGAAAAAAACTCTTAAACGAGGGGCTTCATTTTGTTGGGATTGATGTAATTGGTGATTATTTAACAGAAATAAATGTCACAAGCCCGACTGGCATTGTAGAACTTTTTGAACAAACAAAACAAAACCCTGCAGAACTTATTATCAATGCGCTTCAGTAAGTTTTTTTTCGTTTTCTTTGTATTTCTTTTTTTGCAATCTTGTTCTGATAAATCTTTATATCAATCTAAACATTATGTGTTTGGAACCATTGTTGATATTTCTATTTATGGTGAAGATGAGAAAAAATCTGAAGACACTGCAAAAGCGATCCTTGATGAATTTACAAGGCTTCATAATTCACTTCATGCTTGGAAAAAAAGTGATCTGACAAATCTCAATGATGCTATTTCAAAAAATAAATCTTATATAAATGCTTCAGCTGAACTCATTGAAATTATAAAACATGCAAAAACTTTTGAAGATGATTCTAATCATCTTTTTAATCCGGCTATAGGTGAACTCATTGAATATTGGGGTTTTCATCAAGATGAATTTAATTCAATACATCCAGATCAATCGAAAATTAAAGCGCTTGTTAGTAAAAACCCATCCTTAGATCAGCTTCGTATTTCAGGATCAACGATTAGCAGCATTAACCCACACGTCAAAATTGATCTGGGTGGATACGCGAAAGGTTATGCGCTAGACCGGGCAAGTAGAATTCTTCATGAGCATCATATTAAAAATGCACTTATTAATATTGGTGGCAATATTATGGCTGTTGGCCAACATGGAAATAAGCCTTGGCGTGTTGGTATACAAGATCCTAGAGGTGCGCAAGCCATTGCGAAGCTCGATTTACCAGATGGATGGGCAATTGGAACATCAGGTGATTATCAACGTTACTTTATCAATCAGGGTGTGCGCTATTGTCATCTTATTAATCCTTTTACAGGCTATCCAGCTCAAGGTGTTTATTCAGTGACAGTGCTGATAGAGCCATCTCAAAATGCAGGTACTTTATCCGACGTATTATCTAAGCCACTTTTTATGAGTAAAAAAGAAGATCGAACCGTGATGGCACAAAAACTTAATATACGTCATTACCTCATTATTGAAGACAAGTACATCTCAATGACTCAAAAGATGGCGGATAAAATTCAATTTTTAGATCCCTCTATTCAAAAAAAGAACCAAATTGAAATCACGCTCTAAAATTTTTCTTGGTGACAGTCTTATCATTTTTATAAGTCTTATTTTTATTATTTTTACTTTTAAAACTTTTTGGCATTTTGAAACTGGCAGTGTTGTTCAGGTCAATTTTCAAGGGAAAACTTATGGAAACTTTAGCTTATTTCAAAATAAAGAAATGAGCCTGATAGGTAAAGAAGGGGAAAGTATTATTGAAATTAAAGAAGGTCGAGTTCGCTTTGCGAAATCTCCTTGTAAAAATCAATATTGTGTTCAACAAGGCTGGATACATTTCACAGGACAGATGCTCATCTGTATACCCAATGAAGTTAGCATTGAAGTATTAGGCAAAACGAAAGCTTATGACTCGCTCAATTATTAAAATTAAAACAACCTTACTTGACCATCAAATTGCGCAATTAAGTGCTATTGCTATAGGGCTGAGTCTCATTGAATCGGTATTGCCTTCTCCTATGCCAGGGGTTAAGCCTGGTATTGCCAATATCATTACACTTTATGCAATGTATCGATTTAATTTTAGAACCGCAATATGGGTGAGCATTTTAAGGGTTTTTGCCACAAGCCTCATATTAGGACAATTTTTAAGCCCTACATTTATGTTAAGTCTTGCAGGATCATTACTAAGTCTTCTTACTTTATATTTTTCAATCAAATTACCATCTAGATTTTTTAGTCCTATAGGTCTGTCTGTGCTCTCTTCTTTTGCACATATTACAGGACAACTCTTGCTTGTTCGTTTGTGGCTTATTCCTCACGCAAGTATTTATTATCTTATTCCTATTTATAGTGCTGCAGCTTTGGCATTCGGCTTGATAAACGGATGGATTACATACCGTTTACTTAAGCATCACAATTCCATATAACACATCAAGATGATGCTAAAATAAACAAAGTCAAAAAAGGTATAGACATCATGAAAAAATATCTATGTATTTATATAAGCGCCTTCTTAATCCTTAATCTCTCAGGATGCGGCACCAAAGGCCCTTTATATATTCCTGAGAAAAAATATCCACAAGATACTGCGCCTGAGAAAAAGTAAATAATGGCTCAAATGTCATTCATTCATAGCGACCAAGGCGTGCTTTCTGCGGAAGGTGTCTCGCTTGAGTCTATTGCAAAGCAATTTGGTACACCCACTTATATTTATTCAAAAAATACACTGATTAAAACTTTTGAATCTTTTAAAAAAGGTCTTCTCAAGTCCGATCATCTTATATGTTTTGCAGTAAAAGCTAATTCGAACATTGCGATTCTCAATCTATTTGCAAGCCTAGGTGCTGGTTTTGATATCGTGTCAGGCGGTGAACTTGAGCGCGTGATTTATGCAGGTGGTGATCCACAAAAAATTGTATTTTCAGGTGTAGGTAAAACCGAACCTGAAATTGAGTTAGCTTTAAAAGCTAATATTTTATGTTTCAATGTGGAGTCACGAAGCGAACTCCTTCGCATTCAAGAAGTGGCAAAAAAATTAAATGTCAAAGCGCCTATTTCAATTCGTGTAAACCCTGATGTCGATGCTAAGACGCATCCTTATATTTCAACAGGATTAAAAGACAATAAATTTGGTGTCGACTTTAATCAGGCGATGCCTCTTTATATTGAAGCAAAAAACATGAGTCATATTGAAATTAAAGGTATTGATTGTCATATTGGCTCACAGATTACTGAACTGAAACCTTTTTTAGATTCATTAGATCGAGTTCTTTCGCTTGTAGGTCAACTTAAAAAAAATGATATTCATTTAAGTCATATTGATATCGGTGGTGGCATTGGTATTTGTTACCAAGATGAATCGCCGCCTGACTTTGAAATCTACACTAAAGAAATCTTAAACAAGATTAAAGATCTCAATATTAAAATTATTTTTGAACCTGGAAGAGCGCTTGTGGGCAATGCGGGTGTGCTTTTATCTAAAGTCGAATATTTAAAACAAAATGATGTTAAACATTTTGCCATCATTGATGCTGCGATGAATGATCTCATGCGACCTACTTTATATGATGCTTATCATGAGATTAAAGTGGTGCGTGAACATGAAGCAAAAATACAAACATTCGATATCGTGGGCCCTGTTTGTGAGAGTGGAGACTTTATTGCAAAAAATCGATCATTAAAATTAAAAGAAGATGATTTAGTTTGTATTATGTCGGCGGGTGCTTATGGCATGAGTATGAGTTCAAATTACAATTCCCGCGGGCGCGCTGCTGAAGTCATGGTAGATCAAGATAAGCTCTTTGAAATTAGAGCGCGTGAAAAATCAAGTGATTTATTTAAGCTCGAAAAGAAACTACAACTTTAGTCAAAAATAACGGTTTTATTCGAATAAACGAGAATACGACTCTCGATATGCCAACGCACTGCTTTAGATAAAACGATACGCTCTAAATCCCTACCTTTTTGAATAAGATCTTCGACTTGATCGCGATGAGAAATGCGATCGATATCTTGCTCAATAATCGGGCCTTCATCTAACACTTCTGTCACATAGTGACTTGTAGCCCCAATCAATTTAACACCTCGTTCAAAAGCGCGATGATAAGGTCTTGCGCCAATAAAAGCAGGCAAGAAGGAATGATGGATGTTAATCACGCGCTTTGGGTAACGTTTAACAAAATCCTCGCTTAGGATTTGCATATAACGCGCAAGTACTATGAAGTCGA
>CAIWQV010000025.1 GCA_903914945.1 uncultured Methylophilaceae bacterium | reverse complement strand
TTACGCGGACCCTCCAAAAGTCTTTGAAAATTGTGATGGCAGCTTTTTATTTGATGAAAAAGGCATCCCTTATCTTGATTGGCAAATGTGGTATTCCGCAGTCAACTTTGGATACAAAAATAAACGTATTGCAGACACTTTAAAAAAACAAATTGATACATTGCCACAATTGGCAAGCCAATATCTACATAAAGAAAAAGTGGAGCTTGCTGAAATCATTTGTAAGTACATGGAAGAAAAATATGGCGTCAAAGGTCGTGTCCACTTTAACGTCGGTGGAGCGCAAGCGATTGAAGATTCATTAAAAGTAGTGCGAAATCATACAGGCAAAACGCATCAGTTTGCTTTCATGGGCGGATACCATGGAAGAACTTTGGGAGCCTCTGCCATTACTTCAAGTTACCGTTACCGTCGTCGTTTTGGTAACTTCGCAGATCGTGCGCAATTTATTCCTTATCCTTATTGTTTCCGTTGCCCTTACAGCATGAAAGTGGAAACGTGTGATACGTATTGCCATAAAGAATTTGAAAAATTATTTGATACTGAATACCAATCCGTGTGGGATGAAAAAGCAGGTCAATGTGAATTCGGTGCATTTTATATTGAGCCTATGCAAGGGACAGGCGGATACATTGTGCCACCTAAAGGCTACATGAAAAAATTAGCGGAATCTTTGAAGAAACGTAACGTGCTATTAGTGGCTGACGAAATTCAAATGGGTGTTTACCGTACAGGTAAATTATGGTCTTGGGAAAACTTCGACATCATTCCTGATATCTTTGTATTTGGTAAGGCGATTACCAATGGTTTAAATCCATTGTCAGGCATTTGGGCAAAAGAAGAATTGATTAATCCAGAAAAATTCCCGCCAGGATCGACGCATTCTACATTCGCGTCTAACCCATTAGGCACTTCAGTAGCACTTGAGGTTCTTAAAATGACCTCCGAAGATAATTTTGAGAAAAAAGTAAATGATCGTGGTGCTTACTTCTTAAAACGCATTCAAGAATTGAAATCGCGCTGGAAAGTCGTGGGTGATGTGAGTGGTTTAGGTTTAGCGCTTCGTATTGAACTTTGTGAAAAAGATGGCTTTACTGCAAGTCGAAAGCTCGCTGATCGTATGTTTAACGAAGGCCTTCTAGGCGATATCAAAATTGACGACAAGACTTATGGTTTAGTTCTGGATATTGGTGGCTATGAAAAGAATGTGATTACTTTAGCCCCTTCACTTTTAATCTCAGAAGAAGAAATTGATTTAGGCATTCAACTCTTTGAGGCGCTATTAAAACGATGTGGTGCTGAATAATTTCAGCGACTCATGGATCTTAAGTCTTTCATCTTATTTGCAGTCGCTATCACTTTAGAGGTGGTAGCGACTGTCTTATTCAAAAAAGGAACGAGCCGTCTTGCAAATTCAATGCGTCAAGGCTGGCTATCTCATCTCGATAACATCATCAATGCTTTAAAAACAAAAGAAATTGCCCTAGGTATTTTTTTATACGCAATTGAATATGTTTTTTGGATTGCATTTTTAGCTTCTGTAGATATCAGTAAAGCGTTTCCGCTCTCGAGCGTGCAAATTGTTTTAATTCTTTTAGCCTCAAGACTTATGTTAAAAGAACAGGTCAATGCTTATCGTTGGTTGGGAGCTACTTTCATTGTTGTGGGTATTTATCTTGTCGGAGGCAATATTTAATTGACAACGATTGATTCACTTTTAGGCCCTAACGGTTTTATTGAGAGAAAAAGTACAACCACAGCAGTGCTTCTTATTCATGGCCTCACCGGCACACCATCGGAGATGAAACATTTAGGCCGTGTGATTTCTCGTAAAGGCATTTCAGTGGCGTGTCCTGAACTGGCAGGACATTGCAAATCGATTCAAGCTTTGAAAAAAACCAAATGGCAAGATTGGTATGCCTCTGTTGAAAAGGCATTCGATGCTTTAAAAGAAGAGTTTGAATACGTTTTTATTACAGGACTTTCTATGGGCGCATTGATGGCGATGATGATTGCTGCCAAAAGGCCCAATCAAGTAGCGGGTGTGATCCCTTTATCTTCTACCTTCTTTTATGATGGCTGGAATATTTCAAAATTCCAACAAAAAGTACTTTTACCCATTGTGCTTTATTCACCGCTTAAATATTTTTTAGAGTGGGAAGAAAAATCGCCCTACGGAATTAAGTGTGAAAGAACGCGCGCCCTCGTGCATTCCATTTTACAAAATAAAGATGCAAGAACTGCCGATAAAATTGGTTACTTTAAAACACCTGCGACGGTCATCTTAGAAAGTTTTCATTTGATCCGCGCTACAGAAAAAATTATGAAAGAGGTGACTTGCCCACTTTTGATTGTGCATTCTACCGAAGATGAGATGGCAAGCATTAAGAATGCTTATTATGTCGAAAAACATGTGTCATCTAAACATATTGAAACGATGTATATCGATGATACGTACCATGTGGTCACATTAGACAAAAGAAAAGATGATATCGGTAAACGCATGGCTGAGTTTTGTTATGCCATTCAAGGTTTATAATAAGTACTATTGACGTTTAAGGATAAAAGATGAATTCATTCGAAATGGTGTCAAACGCAATTGCAAAAAAATTAGAAATTGATGTGGCGACCATTAAACCTGAAAACACATTAGAAGAATTAGGTCTCGACTCACTCGACACCTTTGATATTATTTTTGAAGCCGAAGATAAATTAGGCATTAAAGTGCCGAATGATCAAGTCGATGTCAAAACCATTCAAGACATGACAAATCTTCTCGATCAATTGCTCGCTAAAAAAGTATAAAAATAAATGAGCAATACCTCATTAAGAAGAGTCGTCGTCACAGGAATGGGTGTGGTATCACCTGTCGGCAATACACCAGATACTTTCTTTAATGCATTGCTCAAGGGCCAATCAGGTATTAAACGTTTAGAGTCAGAATTCACTGATCAATTAGAAGCCAAGCTCGCAGCGCAAGCGACTTTCGATGGGACTGAACATTTCACAAAACAAGAATTAGCTTTGCTTGATCGTGTAAGCCAATTTGCTTTATATTCCGCACGCGAAGCTTTAAAAGATTCGAACTTAGATTTAGCCACCATGAATTCAGATCGTATGGGCTCTTTTATTGGCACTGGCATGGGTGGTGCGAGTTCGACTGAAGAAGGTTACGATCGACTATTTAATCTAAAAGCCAGACGCTTAAAACCTTTTACGGTATTGATGGCCATGAATGGAGCTGCAGCTTCACAAATCGCGATGCACTTTAAATTAAAAGGCCCCAACATTACTTATACGACAGCTTGTTCATCTTCAGCAGTTGCCATTGGCGAAGCCTACCGACAAATTAAGCATGGCTATACGGATGCTGCTTTTGCAGGCGGCACCGAAGCCCTTCTTACTTTCGGAACAATTAAAGCATGGGAAGCATTACGCACTTTAGCTGAAGAAGATCCAGATGATCCTACAGCTTCATGTAAACCTTTTTCACTTAATCGGACAGGGCTAGTATTAGGTGAGGGTGCGGCTGTTCTGATTCTAGAAGAAATGGAAATGGCTAAAGCACGGGGCGCTAAAATTTATGGCGAAATTACAGGTTACGGACTCACCAATGATGGGGATCACATCACACAACCGTCTATCGAAGGTCAATCACGCGCAATGAAGGCAGCACTGGCTGATGCCAAATTAAATCCAAGTGATATTGGGTATATCAACGCCCACGGGACAGGCACATTACTGAATGACGCGACAGAAACAGCCGCTATTAAAAATGTGTTTGGTAGTCATGCATCTCAAATTCCTGTGAGCTCAACCAAATCTATGCACGGCCATTTAATGGGCGCTGCAGGTGCCGTTGAAATTACGGCCACTCTCTTAGCATTGGTTAAGAAAGAATTGCCACCCACCATTAATTTAAAAGAACCTGATCCCGCATGTGATTTAGATTATGTACCGAATCAAAAGCGTGTACTCAAAGAATTGAATCATGTGATGTCGAACTCGTTTGCGTTTGGTGGCACGAGTGGCGTCATTATTATGAGTAAAGTGTAAACACGTGTTCCAAAAATTAAAAATCAAAGAGAATCTTGAAATCTTCCTTTTATTTTCACTTTTTATTTTATGTGACACCGCGACACAGATTTTCTTAAAAAAAGGTGCGACCAACTTAGGTGAAATTCCTTTAGATGAGGTCAGCCACATCATTCTTTACGTATGGAATATTCTCACCAACGTTAACATCATGACGGGTATCCTATTTGTGCTGATTGCGTTTTTCTCATGGCTTGCCATTTT
>CAIWQV010000024.1 GCA_903914945.1 uncultured Methylophilaceae bacterium | reverse complement strand
ATTCACCCTGATCGTTTTGCATCACTTAGCGATGAAACAAAAATGGAATCTGTAAAAAAAACAGCGCAGGTAAATGACGCTTATCAGACTCTAAAGTCCTCGATCAGACGTGCAGAATATCTTCTTCATCTTTATGGGTTTGATATCAACGATGAAAAATATACTGCCGTGCCTCAAGATTTTTTACTCCAGCAAATGGAATGGCGAGAAGAGCTTGAAACACATCATAAAAATAAAGAAGCGTTAGAGAAATTAGCTTCAGAAGTTGCTATTAAAAAAAATGAGAAGATTGATTTATTACCCACTTACTTTGATAAAAAAAATAATCTACCCGAAGCCATTAAAATTACACGCGAACTTAACTTCATAGAAAAAATAGAGCAGCATATCGATGATGCTTTAATCGAGATCATTTAAACAATGGCGCTCCTTCAAATTGCAGAGCCTGGACAAAGCACTCTCCCCCACCAGCATAAACTCTCAGTCGGTATCGACCTAGGTACAACAAACTCGCTTGTAGCGACCGTTCAAAGTGGGCTTGCTTCGATCTTAAAAGACATAGATGGCCAGGAGCTCATTCCTTCCGTTGTGCATTACGGACAAAATGTGACCCATGTAGGTCATGACGCTCTGCCATTCTTACTCACGGATGCCAAAAATACAATTGTGTCAGTCAAACGCTTTATGGGACAAAGCTTAAATGATATTCAATACCGCGATGCACTTCCTTATGAGTTTGATGAAACAAGTCAAGACATACAACTTAAAACAGAACAAGGTATCAAGCACCCGATTGAAGTCTCAGCAGACATCTTAAAAAAATTAAAAACGATCGCTGAAGTTTCTTTATGTGGAGAAATTACAGCTGCTGTGATTACAGTTCCTGCTTACTTCGACGATACCCAGAGACAGGCTACTAAGGACGCTGCCAAGTTAGCGGGATTAAATGTATTACGTCTGATCAATGAACCCACAGCGGCTGCAGTCGCTTATGGTCTTGATCAGAAAAAAGAAGGTACTTTTGTTATTTACGATTTAGGCGGTGGTACTTTCGATGTATCCATCCTAAAACTGCATCAAGGTATTTTTGAAGTATTAGCCACGAATGGACATCCACATTTAGGGGGTGATGATTTTGATCAGGCGATTGCTGAGATGATTAAAAAAGAATGCGGTCTTGACCAACTTAATCATGAAGATAAACGTTTCTTAATTACAGAAGCGAAAAAAATTAAAGAATCTCTCACCGCACAGCAAAATGTGACAGCAAAGTTTAAGCTATCTAATGCTAAAGATATTTCGTTCTCATTAAGCCGAGATACATTCATCCATAGCACTCATAATCTTGTGCAAAAAACTATCCAGCCCATTAAGCGCGCACTCAATGATGCTAAGTTATCGATCACATCGATTGATGGTGTTGTGATGGTCGGGGGTGCTACACGCATGCCTCATATTCAATCTGAGATCAAAGCTTTCTTTAATCAAGAGCCACTCAATAATCTTAATCCGGATGAAGTTGTGGCACTCGGCGCTGCAAGACAAGCGCATACGCTAGCCGGTAATAAATCAGACCAAGATTTATTGTTACTTGATGTCACTCCTTTGTCACTTGGCATTGAAACCATGGGTGGCTTAGTCGAAAAAATTATCCACAGAAACTCAACCATTCCTATTGCCAAGGCTCAAGAATTTACGACATTTAAAGATGGACAAACTGCCATGTCGATTCATGTGCTGCAAGGAGAACGTGAACGTGTATCAGACTGTCGATCACTGGCTAACTTTACATTAACTGGGATCCCTCCCATGGTGGCAGGCTCTGCAAAGATTCGTGTGGCCTTTCAAATTGACGCGGATGGATTACTTTCCGTATCAGCAAAAGAGCTCTCGACCAATAAGGAAACAAGTGTGACGGTGAAACCATCTTATGGCTTAACTGAGGAGCAAATGACGCATATGCTCACTCAATCTTTTGAGAATGCCGAAGAGGATAAAAAAATTCGTATGCTGAGTGAAGCCAAAATTGAAGGTGAGCAAATTGTCACTGCAGTTCAAAATGCATTACATAAAGATGGCAGTCATTTATTGACGCTTGACGAAATTAAAAATATTCAAAATGCGATTGATACACTTTCATTGTCCCTTAAAGGAAGTGACGCTGATTTAATTACAGATCTCACAAAAAACTTAAATGCTCTTACAGAAACATTCGCAGCAAAGCTCATGGATCAGTCTGTGGGAAAAGCGCTTAAAGGTAAATCGATAGATAAGGTAAACTTATAACATGCCCAAAATTATTATTTTGCCCCATATTGAAATTTGCCCGCAAGGTGAAATCATCGATGCTAAGCCTGGCTTATCCATTTGTGAAAATTTATTACAAAACCATATTGAAATAGAGCATGCCTGTGATCAAGTATGTGCCTGCACAACCTGTCATGTGATTATTCATGAGGGATTCGATACGCTCAATGCAGCTGATGACTTAGAGGAAGATCTTCTCGACAAGGCATGGGGCTTAGAGCCTAGATCAAGATTGTCTTGTCAGGCGATTGTTGATAAAAACGATCTCACCATTGAAATTCCTCGATACACCATTAATATGGCAAAAGAGGGCTAAGCTTTTATTTTGCGTTTTGAAGGTGGGAGAATGCCACTATACTTAAGCAGTAAATTCTGTTGTCCAGATAGTTT
>CAIWQV010000023.1 GCA_903914945.1 uncultured Methylophilaceae bacterium | reverse complement strand
GCGCTCAACTAATTCTGGCATTTGACGGTAGAAGAATGTGAGGAGGAGCGTTCGTATGTGTGCGCCGTCAACGTCAGCATCGGTCATGATGATGATGCGGTGATAGCGTAATTTTTCAACATTAAAATCATCTTTTCCAATGCCCGTACCTAAAGCTGTAATGAGCGTTGCAATTTCTTGTGAAGATAATAATTTATCAAAGCGCGCTTTCTCCACATTTAAAATTTTTCCTTTTAAAGGAAGGATCGCTTGATTCTTACGATCGCGCCCTTGCTTCGCAGAGCCCCCAGCTGAATCACCCTCGACTAAGTAAATTTCGCACAGTGATGGATCTTTTTCTTGGCAATCCGCGAGCTTTCCTGGAAGCCCCATAGAATCCATTACACCTTTACGTCTTGTCATGTCTCGTGCTTTTCTTGCTGCTTCTCTTGCACGCGCTGCATCAATAATTTTATTGAAAATAATTTTTGCATCAGCAGGATTTTCTGCTAAAAAATCAGCAAGCTTTGATCCCACAACTTCGGACACCACTGGCTGCACTTCGCTTGAAACTAATTTATCTTTTGTTTGTGATGAAAATTTAGGCTCTGGAACTTTCACTGACAAAACACATGTAAGCCCTTCGCGCATATCATCGCCTGTGGTTTCTACTTTGGCTTTTTTAGCGAGGTCATTTTGTTCAATAAAATTATTTAATGTTCTTGTCATCGCCGTTCGAAGACCGGTTAAATGTGTACCACCGTCTCTTTGTGGAATGTTATTTGTAAAGCATTGGACATTTTCCCCGTAAGAATCATTCCATTGCATTGACACTTCAACACTAATGCCTTCTTTCTCACCAAAGGCATGAAATGGTTTTTTATGGAGTACGGTTTTAGATCGATTCATATATTCCACAAAACCTTTTACACCACCTGAGTAGGCAAAGTTTTCTGATTTATTTGTTCTTTGATCTATTAATTCCATTTTTACGCCATTGTTTAGAAATGATAATTCGCGAATACGTTTCGCTAAAATTTCGTAATGGAAATCAATATTATTAAATGTTTCAGCGGATGGAAAGAAATGCACTTCTGTACCGCGACGATCTGTCGTGCCCATTTCTGCTAATGCTGCCACGCGCTCACCACGTTTAAATTCCATTTGATACACTTTGCCATTGCGGCAAATTTTTAAGCGTAACCATTCGGATAATGCATTCACTACAGACACGCCTACACCATGCAGCCCGCCTGATACTTTGTATGAGTTTTGGTCAAACTTTCCGCCCGCATGTAATTCTGTCATCACAATTTCAGCAGCTGAACGTTTAAACTCATCATCCTCTTTTACGTCTGTTGGAATACCTCGGCCGTTGTCTGAAACACTTATTGAGTTATCTGGATGAATAATAATTTTAATGTCATCACAATGCCCCGCTAATGATTCATCAATCGCATTATCAAGCACCTCGAAAACCATATGGTGAAGACCGCTTCCATCTGACGTATCTCCAATATACATACCGGGTCTTTTTCTTACCGCATCTAATCCTTTTAGAATTTTAATGCTGTCTGAGTTGTATTCTTGATTGTCTATCTTTTGAGCCATGGGGTTCTCTTTTTTAAATTAAATGCGCATTGGCATGACTACATATTTGTAATCATTATTATTGGGTATCGTAAACAAACAACTACTGTTTGTGTCTAAGAATGCTAGCGTGACTTTATCTTCTTGAATATTTGTTAACACATCGATTAAGTATGTCACATTAAAACCAATATCTATAGGATCTTGTTGATATTGAATTTCTAATTCCTCTTCTGCTTCTTCTTGTTCTGTGTTTGTACTTATTAACTTTAAATTGTTGTCAGCAATTACCATACGAATGCCGCGATATTTTTCATTAGATAAAATGGATGCTCGCTGAAGAGAAGTTAAAAATTGTGCGCGATCAATTGTAAATTGATTATTGTGTCCCTCTGGGATTACGCGTGTGTAGTCTGGAAATTTTCCATCAATCACTTTAGAGATTAGTTGGATATCATTAAAGTTAAAACTAACCTGCCCCTTGTAAAGCTCTACCGATACAAGCTCTTCTGTGTCATTAAGTAATTTAATTAATTCAATCACTGTTTTTCTAG
>CAIWQV010000022.1 GCA_903914945.1 uncultured Methylophilaceae bacterium | reverse complement strand
CATAATGTCTCGTACTCGAATCACCTGTTTTTTACCTAAACTACCACCCGGATGTGAGCGAGCAAAGTCTTCAGCAGTAAATGCTCTTTGGTCGAGCACACAAATTGCTAATGCATCTCCTAAAGCAAGAGATGCAGTTGAACTTGCTGTTGGGGAAAGGCCTAAGGGGCAAGCTTCTTGAGATACTTCAGCACTTAAATGAATTTCAGATTCTTTGGCGAGCTCTGAGTTGCTATTGCCCGTGATTGAGATAATTTTTGCACCAATTCTTTTGATGACGGGAAGGATAGATAGAAGCTCATCACTTTTACCTGAATTTGATACAAAAATGACTACATCATTAGGGGTGATCATACCTAGATCGCCATGACTTGCTTCCGCCGGGTGCATAAAGAAGCTTGGTGTACCAGTGCTTGCAAAAGTAGAAGCTAATTTTCTTCCGATATGTCCTGATTTTCCCATGCCACTCACCACAACTCTACCGTCGCAATGTAAAATGAGTTGAACAGCGTTTACGAAATGATCGTCCAGCCTATTTGCCAAAGATGAGATTTCTTGTGCTTCAATTTCAAGCACTTGGCGAGCGCGTGCAAGAGTGTTTTTTTGGGGTGTCTTAGTCATACCTATATTGTAGAGGGTAATAGATACTCGTGTAAAAGGGTTTATATGCAACTTAAACCTAAAAAATTGTTGATTAATCTTGGATAAATGAATGTTTGACTCTTTGCCCTTAGTTCTTATCTTACTGGTGAGCTCAGTTCTCTTAGTTGGGCTATTTCGATATTTGAAATTGCCCGCAATGATTGCTTATTTTGTTGTCGGTTTAATACTTGGCCCTCATCTCGTTGGTGTGCTTCCTGATTCAGAGTCTAGTCGACATTTTGCAGAGTTTGGCATCGTATTTTTGATGTTCAGTATTGGGCTCGAATTTAGCTTGCCTAAACTTTACTCCATGAGAAATATCCTTTTTGGCTTAGGCGGGGCGCAAGTACTTATTACTTTATTTGCTTCCATTAGTGTTGCATGGTGGTTAGGACTGCACTTAAATTCAGCATTTGTCATTGGCAGTGCTTTTACTATGTCATCAACAGCCATTGTTTCAAAAATCTTAATGGAACGTGTTGATTTAAATTCAAGGCATGGTCGATTAGCGATTGGTATTTTGCTTTTTCAAGATATAGCTGTCATTCCCATTCTAATTTTAATTCCAGCACTTGGTGCCTCGTCAAGTGATATTGGCACCATATTTGTAATGTCACTTTTAAAAGCGATTTTTTTGTTCGCCATGCTTTTTAAATTCGGCAGGCCTTTAATGAATTCTTGGTTTGCTGTAGTAGCAAACCAAAGGTCGCGAGAACTTTTCATTATGAATGTGTTGATGATTACGCTTCTATTTTCCTTTGCAACCAAAATGGCTGGACTATCTTACGGCATCGGGGCATTTATGGCAGGCATGCTCATTTCTGAAACACGTTATCGCTACCAGGTTGAATCAGATATTGCAGCGTTTAGAGATATTTTATTGGGATTATTCTTCATTAGCGTAGGGATGTTACTTAATCTTCATCAGATTGCATCAAACATTGGCTTTGTCATTTTGATTACTCTTGGGTTTATTTTATTTAAAGCTTTTGTCATCACATTACTTACTCGATTATTTAATTATGAAATTGGTGTAGGCATAAGAACAGGCCTTATTTTGGCGCAAGCAGGTGAGTTTAGTTTTGTGATTCTGGCACTCGCACGGGAAGAACATGTCATTGGAGCTCACGCGTTCCAAATTATTCTAGCTGCTTCATTATTCTCAATGATGTTAGCTCCATTTATTATTCAGTATAACGGCCGTATAGCACGTTATTTATCGAAAAGTTATAACCGAAATAGTGCAGATACAGTCGAAGCAATTCAATCTGTAGGTCGCACTTTAAAGGAGCATGTAATCTTATGTGGCTATGGTAGAAGTGGACAATACCTAGGACGATTTTTAAAGGAAGAAAACATTCCTTTTATTGCGATTGATATCGACCCAAGCCGAGTTAGTGATGCGTCAGCTGGTGGTGAGCATGTGATGTATGGCGATGCAAGCCGAAGAGTTGTTTTAGAAGCTGCAGGAATTAAAACGGCAAAAGCACTCGTGATTAGTTATTCAGATTTTAGAGCTTCTATGAAGGTGCTTCATGTGATTCAAGATACCTATAAAGATATACCTGTCATTGTTCGGACGCTTGATGATACGCATATGGATGAAATTAGAAACGCAGGAGCGAGCGAGGTTGTGCCAGAAATTTTAGAAGGCAGTTTAATGTTAGCCTCACATGCGCTTGTTGTATTAGGAGTGCCATTAAATCGAGTTGTAAAGCGTATACGTTCATTTAGAGAAGAGCGTTACAAAATGTTTAGAGGTTACTTTGGTGGTATGTCAGATGCCGAAGCTGAGGTTACCGAGCCACAATTGAGACTTCATGCAATTGAAATTAATGAAAAATCACATGTACTCTCATGGCAGCTTATTCAGATTCCATTTGCAATGTTTAATGTCGAGCTTAAGTATTTGAGACGCCCTAATATGTTGGAGGATATAGAACCAAGAAACGATATTATTTTGTCTTCTGGTGATGTGCTCGTTATATTAGGTAACGCAGACAAACTTAATGCATTAGAAAAATACATACTGACTGGCAAATAAGGCATGACAAAAAAGGTTGTTGTGATTGGCGGCGGTATTGTGGGATGCATAACATCATTTTTTCTTATTGAAAAAGGTTACGACGTTAGTCTGGTTGATCAAAGCGCCATTGGTCAAGAAGCCTCATGGGCCGGGGCTGGCATTCTTTCTCCATTATTACCTTGGCATTATCAAGATAGTGTTAATCAACTATGTTTTGGAAGTGCAGATTTTTATCGTCAACTTTCAAATACGTTAAAAAAAGATACAGGCATTGACCCAGAATGGACTGAGTCTGGGATGTTAATTTTTTCTGCTACAAATCAAAATAAGGCAATTGATTGGTGTCAAAAAAATCATACTGAAATTCAGGAGACAGAAGATAGATGCTTACTTCTTCCACGAGTAGCTCAAATTAGAAATCCTCGTTTGTTAAGAGCCTTAAAAATATATTTAATTAATAATAATGTTGTGATGATAGAGAATCAAAGAGTAAGCCCTATCACTGATTCAAGCAATTCTATTCATCATCTTCAAACTGAAAAAGGTATTAATCTAGAGGCTGACTATTATGTAGTTGCTTCAGGCGCTTGGAGTTCATTTGTATTAAATGAAATTGACGCGCCCAAGATTAAACCTATCAGAGGACAGCTTATTCAATACCCGGCAATACAAGAAAAATTATCACACATACTTTATAAAGATGATTTTTATCTAGTGCAAAGACAAGATGGAGTTGTTCTTGCAGGCAGCACCTCAGAAGATGTTGGTTTTGATAAAGGGGTTACAGAGTCTGCAAGACTTTCTCTTCAAAACAAAGCTGAAGAATTGATGCCTATGTTAAAAAAATATAATATTCAAAATCAATGGAGTGGATTAAGACCTGGCTCTCAAGGCAATATCCCTATGATTGAGAAACATCCCAAGTACAATAATGTATACTTAAATACAGGTCATTATCGTTATGGATTGACGATGGCTCCAAGAGCAGCAAAAATAATTACTGATTTAATAACCTCACATGGATAAGCATGATGCGCTTGAATATTTTTATATCTTTTTTTCTTTTTTTAGTAAGCCTTACTGCCTTGGCAATTGAAGAACCAGCATATGTGAGCATTGAAAAAAAAGATGCTTTTGAAATTAGGGAGTATCAGCCCAAATTAATTGCACAAGTTTTAGTTAATGGCACATTTGATAACGCCTCTAGTAAAGGATTTCGTTTATTAGCTGATTTTATTTTTGGAAATAATAAGGCTAATGAAGGTTCAAAAAAGATTGAAATGACAGCTCCGGTAATCAGTCGTGATGCTTCGGAAAAAATTGAAATGACTGCGCCAGTTTTGTCAGAAGAAGTTGAAAAAGGTTGGTATATTAGTTTCAATATGCCCAAGCAATATACAAAAGAAACGCTTCCTATACCAAATAATTCAGAAGTAAAAATTATAGAAATGCCTGCAGAAAAATATGCTGTGATTACATTTTCAGGTTTAGTGCGTGAAAAGAAATACGCTGAAATGTTAAATCTACTT
>CAIWQV010000021.1 GCA_903914945.1 uncultured Methylophilaceae bacterium | reverse complement strand
TGTCACAGCATTTGATGCTGGCATCATAAATTTTGGCGAAAATTATCTTCAAGAAGCTTTGGATAAAAAGTCACATTTAGAAAAATTTGCAATTCAATGGCATTTTTTAGGTCCCATTCAAAGCAATAAATGTAAATTAATTACGGAAAATTTTGATTGGGTACATAGTGTTGATAGGGTTAAAGTTATGAAGCTTCTTAATGATTTTAGGCCTTTAAATATGAGGCCTTTAAATATTTGCATTCAGATTAACTGTAGCGGCGAAGAAACTAAGAGTGGGATTGCAATAAATAATGCACATGAATCTTTAAATGACCTTATTAACTTACTTAAAGAACTTCCCATGCTTAAACTAAGAGGTATTATGTCTATACCCTCTAATACAGAAAATATTGACCAGGTTATTAATGAATTCAAATCAATGTATAAACTTTACACTGAATTAAAAAAACAAGTTAATACAGTCGATACACTATCCATGGGAATGTCAAACGACTATATATTAGCGATCGAACATGGCTCAAATCTTGTTAGAATTGGTACCGCAATTTTTGGAGCACGAGAAATAAAAATTAAAGGGAGTGATAATTGAATATTTGTTTTTTAGGTGGTGGGAACATGGCTAGAGCTATGATTAGCGGCCTATTAAATAAAAAATATGATTCCTCACTCATTCGCGTTATTGAGTCTAATCATGACAAAAGAATGTCTATAGAGAGCGATTTTAAAATTGCTGTCCTCGCAGAATTTAAGCAAATTGCTGCGGATGAAATTATTATACTTGCCGTAAAACCTCAGCAAACTGAAATTCTCCTAAGATCCATTTCCGACCAAATTTCAAAACAACTTATTTTGTCTATTGCAGCAGGTATTCAGATCCAATCAATTGAAAAATGGACAAACGGGTATAAGAATATCGTTCGATCTATGCCTAATATGTGCGCTCAAATTCAACTTGGAATTACTGCTCTTTTTTCAAAAGAAGTATTGACCGCAAAAAACAAGATTGCTGTAGAGGAAATTTCGAGCGCCATCGGTGAATTTATATGGCTAGATGATGAATCTAAAATGGATGCAGTCACGGCTATATCAGGAAGTGGGCCAGCATACATATTTTATTTCCTCAATGCATTTATTGAATCAGCTATTCAATTAGGTTTATCAAAGAATGAAGCTGAAAAATTATGCAGCAAAACTATTTTTGGGGCATCTCATTTAGCTGAGGGCCACATAAGCAATCTTCAAAGTCTTATTTCATCAGTTGCTTCAAAAGGAGGCACAACGGAAGAAGGCTTAAAACAACTTGAATTTAACAAGCTAAATGAAGCCCTTTTAAAAGCAACTCGAGCTGCCTACGAAAAATCAAAAAAACTCGGCTCAGAATTCAATTAATTTATATGAAAAATAATACTGTTATTGTAGGCTTGTCTGGAGGAGTTGATTCTTCTGTGACAGCCTTACTTCTTAAAAACCAAGGTTACAACGTGGTTGGTCTTTTTATGAAAAATTGGGAGGATGACGATGATGATGAATACTGTTCGAGTAAGCAAGATCTCGTTGATGCTGTATCTGTTGCTGATAAAATTGGTATTGATATTGAAGTAGTAAATTTTAGTAAGGAATATAAAGAAAAAGTATTCTCTGAGTTTATTAATGAAATCAAAAGTGGTAGAACTCCCAATCCAGATATTTTATGTAATTCTGAGATTAAATTTAATGCTTTTTTAAATCATGCAATTTCAATGGGAGCAGATAAAATTGCAACCGGCCATTATGCACAAATTAAAGAATATGATGGTCTATTCAGTCTTCTTAAGGCTGATGACTCGACTAAAGATCAAAGTTATTTTTTATATCGCCTCAACCAACACCAACTTTCAAAATCTATATTCCCATTAGGAAAACTTCTTAAAAAGGATGTAAGGGAAATTGCCAAAAAAGAAGGTTTACATAACAGCGACAAAAAAGACTCTACAGGTATTTGCTTTATTGGGGAAAGGCCTTTTACTGAATTTTTAAATAGATATATTGAGAATTCCCCAGGCCCGATCAAAAATGAATATGGCAAAACTCTAGGAGAACATATGGGCCTTATGTTCTACACCTTAGGTCAAAGGCAAGGGCTTGGTATTGGAGGTTCAAAAGCAAGCAACGGCGAACCCTGGTTCGTAGCTGAAAAGGATATTAAAGAGAATACGCTTATAGTTGTCCAAGGACATAACCACCCTCTTTTATTTAAAGATGGGTTAATTGCAAAACATATGCATTGGATTCATGGATCTTTACCCAAAAAGCATTGGGTATATGCTGCCAAAACAAGATACCGCCAACCTGACGCGCCTTGTGAAATTGATATGATTAAAGATGATTCTGTAGAGATATTTTTTGGGCAAAAGCAATGGGCAGTTACCCCAGGACAGTCGGTAGTAGTCTACGAAAGTAATGTATGCCTTGGTGGAGCTGTTATTGAAAAGGCTATAGATAAGGTTCAGGGACTGTCATCTGAAAAGATGGTCGCTGCATAAGTAATTCATACAAACGATGTAAATTTAAATACTCTTCCTTAAAGTCAATTTCGGGATATCTTAATTTAACGTACCCCAAAGCACTTCCAACTGCGATATCAGCATATGAAAATGTATCTTCTAGATAGTATTCTTTACCTTCCATTTCTTCATTAAGCCATGTAAGGCTTAGCTTAATTTTGCGCATCTGTTTTTCAAAAACTTCAGCATTTTGTTGGGAATTGATCCTACGTTTTTCTAGCATAATAGCCACGGCAGCATCACATAAACCATCTGCTATCGCCTCACATCTTTTGAGAAGCATTCTTTTGTCAAAATCACTCGGAATTAAATGAAGAGGCCCGCTTTTATAGTCTACATACTCGGCAATAATGGGCGAATCAAAAATAGATATCCCATTGACAAATAAAGTAGGTACTTTAGACAAAGGATTGTATTCATGGATGATGCAATTTTTATCTGCAAGAACAACTTTCTCAAGAATAATATCGACCTTTTTCTCATGAATAAGAATTCTTATTTTTCTTGCGTAAGGACTATTATTCGAATAAAACAGCTTCATTTTTTTCCTCAATTTAAAAAACTAATTTAATTATAATTTGATAAGCTTCTACATTATGCAAAGCTTAAAAATAAACAAGAAAATTTTGGCTGAGGCCATTCGAAAAAATATAAAAATGGCACTTGAGGAAGATGTTGGCAAAATTGATTTATCTGCTCAATTAATCAATCCAAAATCAACTGCAATTGCATATGTTAAATCCAAAGAATCGGCTTTAATTTCAGGCATTCCTTGGTTTAATTCTACTTTTCGTTCAATAGACCCAACAATAAAAATCAAATGGCTAATTAAAGAAGGTCAGATTGTAAAAAAAAATCAGCGGCTTTGCGAGCTTCATGGTAAAGCTAGATCAATCCTGAGCGGCGAAAGAGTCGCGCTCAATTTTTTACAAACTTTATCTGCCACATCCACTGCTACACATTATTATGTAAAAGCTATTTCAGGTTCGCATGCAAAAATATTTGATACTCGCAAAACAATCCCCGGATTAAGAATTGCACAAAAATATGCTGTGATTATTGGGGGTGGAAATAATCAAAGAATTGGTCTCTACGACCAGATACTTATCAAAGAAAACCATATTAAATCTTCAAACAAAATGGACGATTTATTACCGCTTGCTTTGAAATACGCAAAAAATAAAAATATACAAATCGAGGTTGAAAGGCTCGATCAGCTTAAAAAAGCTATAGAGCTAGGCTTTAGGAATATATTATTAGACAATTTTGATATTAAAGCCCTTAAAAAAGCGGTCCTCATCAACAATGGAAGAGCTTTGCTCGAAGCATCAGGAAACATTACGCTAAAAAATGTAAAAAAAATTGCGCTTACTGGCGTAGATAGAATCTCTTTAGGTTCGCTTACTAAAAATATCAAAGCAGTTGATTTGTCTATGAAAATTGAAACTTTTAAAAGCCTCTAAGCTTGACCAAATAGGCTTAAAGCGTTAAGGTTGAAGGTTTATAGCTATCTCATTAATTACAATCAAAAATTCTATGGGCTCAAACTACATTTCTGGAGCTGAAATTGTTATTCGCTGCCTTCACGAGGAAAAAGTCAAATTTGTTTTTGGTTATCCCGGTGGAGCAGTCCTTAATATCTATGATGCTGTTTTTCAGCAGAATAAATTTAAGCACGTTCTCGTTCGACATGAGCAAGCAGCGGTTCATGCTGCTGATGCTTATTCAAGATCTACTGGAAAAGTTGGGGTCGCTCTTGTTACATCAGGCCCTGGAGCTACAAATGCTGTAACGGGGATTGCTACCGCTTATATGGATTCAATTCCTATGGTTATTATTAGTGGTCAAGTTCCGACTTACGCTATTGGACAGGACGCTTTTCAGGAATGTGACACAGTTGGTATTACACGCCCATGTGTTAAGCATAATTTTTTAGTTAAAGATATTAAAGACATTGCATCGACAATGAAAAAAGCTTTTTATGTTGCAGCAAGTGGCCGGCCCGGTCCTGTTTTAGTTGATATTCCAAAAGACATTACAGCTGAAAAATATGAATTCAGTTATCCAAAGACGGTTCATTTAAGGTCTTATAACCCAATTATTAAAGGCCATAGTGGTCAAATTAAAAAAGCGTTGCTGCTGCTTCTTGGCGCAAAAAGACCCATGATATATTCCGGTGGTGGCGTCGTCTTGGGGGATGCTTCAAATCAATTAACTAAATTTGTTCGTACTATTGGGGCTCCTATTACAAGCACGCTGATGGGATTGGGTGGCTTTCCTGCAAGTGACAAACAATTTCTTGGTATGTTGGGTATGCATGGCACCTATGAAGCCAACATGGCAATGCAAGAGTGCGATGTATTGTTGGCTGTGGGGGCTCGGTTTGACGATAGAGTTATAGGCAACCCGGAGCATTTTCTATCAAAACCAAAAACAATTATTCATATAGACATTGATCCATCATCAATCTCCAAGAGAGTAAAAATTGATGTGCCTATTGTGGGTGATGTTATTTCTGTTCTTACTGAACTCAATGATCTCTTGTCTAAAGAAAAAATAAAGCAAAACCCATCGCTTAAGTCTTGGTTTAAAGAAATTGATCAATGGAGATCAATGAATTGTTTAAATTTCAAAAATGACAAAAAACTCATTAAACCTCAGTTTGTAATTCAAACGCTTCATAAAATAACAAAAGGTGATGCTTTCATTACCTCGGACGTAGGACAGCACCAAATGTGGGCCGCGCAATACTATCCATTTGACAAGCCTAGAAGATGGATTAATTCTGGAGGGCTTGGAACCATGGGCGTTGGATTGCCCTACGCTATGGGTACTCAGTTAGCACATCCTGATGCAAAAGTTGCCTGTGTAACAGGTGAAGCTTCTATACAGATGTGTATTCAAGAACTTTCTACATGCAAACAATTCCATTTGCCTATTAAAATTATCAATCTCAACAATCGATATATGGGCATGGTAAGACAATGGCAAGAGTTTTTTTATGGAAATCGTTATGCAGAGTCTTATATGGAAGCGCTGCCAGATTTTGTAAAATTAGCTGAATCTTACGGCCATGTCGGCATGAAAATCGAGAAGCCAAGTGATGTTGAACCTGCGCTTAAAGAAGCTTTTAGTAGCAAACTTAAAGAGCGCTTGGTATTTATGGACTTTATTACAGATCAAAAAGAAAACGTATTTCCAATGGTGCCTAATGGTAAAGGCTTATCAGAAATGATCATAGCTGAGGATTTGTAAATGAGACATATTATCTCTCTCTTAATGGAAAATGAATCTGGTGCTTTGTCTAGGGTTTCAGGCTTATTCTCTGCTAGAGGTTACAACATTGAATCTTTGACTGTTGCCCCTACTGAAGATCCCACGCTCTCAAGAATGACAATTGTGACGTCTGGATCAGATGAAATTATTGAACAAATTATTAAGCAGCTTAATAAATTGATTGATGTTGTAAAAGTATTGGATCTCAATGATGGCCGCTTTATTGAAAGAGAGTTAATGATTGTTAAGGTAAAAGCGAATGCCCAATATCGCGATGAAATGAAAAGAATGTGTGATATTTTTAGAGGGCGAATTATAGATGTTTCTGATAGCTCTTTTACCATTGAGATAACAGGATCATCCAGCAAATTAGATGCTTATCTTGAAAGTATTGATAAAGCAGCTATTCTAGAAACGGTTAGGACTGGTGCGTCAGGTATTGGACGCGGTGATAGAATTTTAAAAGTATAAATTAAAACTGAAAGGTTATTATGAAGGTTTACTACGACAAAGATGCTGATTTAAATCTCATTAAAAAATTGAATGTTACGATTGTTGGATATGGCTCACAGGGCCATGCTCATGCAGCTAATCTTAAAGAGTCAGGCGTTAATGTCACTGTTGCGCTTAGAAAAGCTGGGGCATCATGGGAGAAAGCCAAAAGCGCTGGACATAATGTTCTAGAAATTAATGATGCCGTAAAAAATGCTGACGTCGTCATGCTTTTAATACCTGATGAAACAATGCCCGATATTTTTCATCAAGAAGTTGCGCCATTCTTGAAAAAAAATGCTGTATTAGCATTCGCTCATGGATTTAATATTCATTACAACCAAATTATTCCAAGAGATGATCTTGACGTTATTATGATTGCTCCAAAAGGTCCTGGCCATACTGTTCGCTCAGAATACCTTAAGGGTGGTGGCGTCCCTACATTAATCGCGATTTATCAAAATAAATCTGGTAAAGCAAAAGAAATTGCTCTGTCATATGCAGCAGCAAATGGCGGAACTAAAGGTGGAGTGATTGAAACAGATTTCCGCGAAGAAACAGAAACTGACTTATTTGGCGAACAAGCCGTTTTATGTGGTGGTGCAGTTGAGCTTGTGAAAGCAGGTTTCGAAACTTTAGTGGAAGCGGGCTATGCCCCTGAAATGGCTTATTTCGAATGTTTACATGAGCTTAAGCTTATTGTAGATTTAATGTACGAAGGTGGCATTGCTAATATGAACTATTCCATCTCCAATAATGCTGAGTATGGAGAGTATGTCACTGGGCCAAGAGTAATTGGTAATGAAGCAAAATTAGCAATGAAAGAGGCTTTAAAAAATATTCAAAATGGTGATTACGCAAAACGTTTTATTCTTGAAGGAAAAACAAATTACCCGGAAATGACGGCTAGAAGAAGGCTCAATGCAGAGCACCCAATTGAAAAAGTTGGCTCTCAACTAAGGTCAATGATGCCTTGGATCGCGAAAAATAAGCTTGTAGACCAAAGTAAGAACTAGGTTGATGGCAAAAAAAACCTATCCCATTATTGCAAAAGAAGGCTGGCCATTTTTAATAGCTTCAGTTGCGATTTCAGCCTTCGTTTTTAACATATGCAATTTATGGTCCCTCCCCCTTTGGCTTATCTCTTTATTTATTCTGCAATTTTTTAGAGATCCAAAAAGAAATACGCCATCTAAAAAAAATATGGTGGTATCAGCGGCAGATGGCAAAGTCATTGTGATTGAAAAATGCAAAGATGAATATCTGAATAGGCGGGCAATTAAAGTCAGTGTCTTTATGAATGTCTTTAACGTTCATTCAAATAAAAGTCCAATTCAATCAATAATCATAAATAAATGGTATTTTCCTGGCAAATTTCTTAATGCAGCGCTATCAAAAGCTTCTTTAGAAAATGAAAGGTGTGCCTTGCACCTTAAAAGTAAGGGTGGTTTCGATATTACGTGCGTTCAAATTGCAGGTTTAATTGCGAGAAGAATTTTATGCTACGTCAATAAAGGCGACACATTAGAAGTTGGCGAAAGATATGGCTTTATAAGATTTGGCTCGCGAGTCGACTTGTATCTTCCTATCAATTCCAAGATAAAAGTTGCGCTAGGTGATAAAGTTTTTAATGGTGAAACAATTATCGCTGAATTAAAAAAATAGCCTAATTGTCTACAAATGAGCGAAGTTCATTTAAGGCTAATCGATATACATCTCTTTTAAATTCGATAACTTCATTGAGCGGCATCCAGTAATCATGCCAACGCCAATCATCAAATTCTGGTTTTTTGGTATTTCTTAAAAAGATATCCGTATCCTGCCCCTTCATCCTTAAGAGATACCATATCTGTTTTTGACCCTTGTAAGTTCCTCGATAGTCTCTTCGAACCCATTGAGATGGCACTTCATATTTCAACCAATCCTTAGTTCGACCAAGTATTTCTACATGATGCGGCTTTAATCCGACCTCTTCCATAAGCTCTCTATACATCGCCTCTTCTGGACTTTCACCTTTTTGAATTCCACCCTGAGGAAATTGCCAAGCATGTTCCTGTGTACGTTTTGCCCAAAAAACTTGATTGTCAGCATTGCAAATTACAATACCCACATTTGGCCGGTAGCCATCTTTATCAATCATAACCTTGCCCTAAGAATTTCTTTAATTTTTTCATAGATTTAGTTTAAATAAAAGCCGGAATTAAAGCTAGAATCTATTACGAAAAAGATAAAATCATGACATATAAAAACCTTTTTTTACTTATTTTGTATCTATCGCTTAATGCATGCTCAAGCTTGCCAATTGCTTACATTACCAACCAAGGCTCTAATACGGTAAGTGTGGTAGATATTAAAAATAGAAAAATTACACATGAAATTCCTGTAGGCAGCGGTCCGGTCGGTGTTGCAATCTCTTTAAAACAAGATTATGGATTTATTACAAATGCAAATGATGGCTCGGTTGACATTTTAGATCTGCATCAAAATAAAATAGTTAAAAAAATCATAATGGGCGGAACTCCTGTCGGAATTACAAAATCAACTGATGAAAGATATATTTTTGTGAGTGATTGGTTTAATAATGAAATCATTATTATTGAAACAAAATCTTTATCAGTTATTAAAAAAATTAAAGTGGGAAAATCCCCGTCAGGAATGATTTGTGATGATCAAGGAAAATATCTTTTTATTTCTAATCGCGATGAAAATACTGTTGAAATATATAACCAACCGGGCCTAAGTCTCTTTAAAAAAATTAAAGTAGGAAAGCATCCTTATGGTGTATTTTTTAGAAAAAACTTACTTTTTGTTGTAAATGTTTTAGATGATTCAGTTTCTATAATTGATATCAATACATTTAATATAGAAACAATCAAGGTTGGCGACCATCCTTATGGCGTCGTATCCGACATTAAAAACGAATTTATTTTTGTTACAAATACTCAAGATGATGATATTAGTGTGATCGATCTAATACGAAAAAAAGAAATTAAAAAAATCAAAGTGGGTGGCAATCCAGAGGGTATCGATATTGATGAAAGAAATCATTTGCTTGTTACCTCAAACTGGAGAAGCGATTCTATTTCTATCGTTGATGTTATTAAACAAGAATATTTATATGATGTTAAAACTGGTAAACAAAGTCGTTCATTTGGTCAATTTATTAAAATTGAGTAAGTTTATGCATAAAAACAATTTATAATTACTAGATTAATTCAACACCAAAGGCCTTATTCAAATGAAAAAAATTATTATTGGTATTATCCTTACTTTTGTATCTTTTAGCGTATTTGCCCATGGCCCATCACCTCAAAAGGTTGAAAAATCAATCACAATCAATGCATCACCAGATAAAGTCTGGGCTATTGTTAAAGATTTTGGTAGCTTTCAGAAATGGGAACCTCTTGTAACCGATATTAAATTAGAAAAAAAAGGTGAAGATACATTAAGAACACTTACATTAAAATCGGGTGGTAAAGTGATTGAAAGGCTTAAAGGTATTGATGAAGAAGCTATGAAGCTTAAATATGAAATTGTTGAAGGATCTATTCCTGTAGCAGACTATAATTCATTTATTGTGGTTACAAAAGGCTCCAATCCTAATGAGTCTAATGTAACTTGGGTCGGTCGCTTTTATAGAGTTTACAAACTAAATCCTCCAATTCCAGCAGGGCAAGATGATGAGTCAGCGCTCAAAGCTGTAAACGAAATTTATGATGCAGGTCTTCCAGCGCTTAAAAAATTAGCTGAATCAAAATAAGAAGATTTCTGTATAAAAAAGCAGAATTAAGTTCTGCTTTTTTTATTTATGACTCCCGTTATTATCGATAGCATTGAGCCTCCCATAGGCTCAGTAATTTTTCTTCACGGTTTAGGTGCTGATGGCTTTGATTTTAAAGAAATCTTCACAAGGCCCCAATTCAATAAAATACGATTTGTTTTACCACATGCACCTTATCAGCCGGTCACGATTAATCAAGGTTTTGAGATGAGGGCTTGGTATGATTTATATGATTTATCCTTAGAAAAAGATGAAGACGAAAGAGGGATGGAAAAATCCAGCACTTTTATTAATGAATTAATTGAAGAACAGATATTGCTTGGAATTAAACCTGAAAAAATTATTGTGGGAGGATTTTCGCAAGGAGCCGCAATGAGTTTTTATTTAGGCTTAAAACACCCAGAAAAATTAGGAGGTATAGCAGCCTTGTCTGGTTACCTTCCTCTAAAAGAAAGGCTTTTGGAGTCTATAAACAATGATTTAATAAGCATCCCTATCTTTATGGGTCACGGCCTATATGATAATGTTATAGATATCAAAATCGCTAATAGCTCCTTTGAAAGGCTATCAAATAAACTTAGCGCTGTGGGCTTCGAAAAATATGACATGGGACACGAACTATGTGAAAAGGAAATTGATGATTTATCGATTTTTTTCAATCAATCACTTAAATAATATATAAATTTATGAATAAAAATTCACTAGAAACAAACCTTAAAGAACTTGAATCTATTGTGGCAAAAATGGAACAAGGTGATATGGCCCTCGAAGATTCAATAAGATCGTATGAAAAAGGCATGCTTCTTCTTAAATTGTGCCAGGATTCACTAAAAGAAATTGAACAAAAAGTTTTAGTACTGTCTTCAGATAACACACTCGATCAATTCAAGCCTTCTGATGAATAATTTTCATGAATGGCTCTCAAAAAAACAAATGCTTATAGAGTCGCTGCTCGAAAAAAATTTACCTGCGCTATGTCCTGAGTCTGATTTAAATGAAGCTATAAGATATAGCATTCTTAACGGCGGAAAAAGAATACGATCAACGCTTGTATTTGCTATTGCCGAAATAGTTGAAGTAGATCTCATTATTATTGAAAAAATTATATGTGCTATAGAGTTTTTGCATGCATATTCATTAGTTCATGATGATATGCCTTGCATGGATAATGACGATTTAAGACGAGGAAAGTTGTCTTGTCATAAGAAATTTGGAGAAAGCACTGCGCTTCTTGCTGGAGATGCTCTTCAGTCACTAGCTTTCTCATGCTTATCTTACCAATCACTCCCTATCAAACCTGAAAAACAAGTAGAAATTATTCGTATTTTTTCTAATGCGATTGGACTTCAAGGTATGGCAAAAGGACAATCTCTGGATATTAAAAATACAAATAAAAAAATTACTTTGAATGAGCTCACAATAATGCACCAATATAAAACTGGCGCCCTTATTAATGCTTCATGTCTAATGCCTTTAATAGCTTCAGATAATAACGATGCAAATATGTTGGACTGTATTGACAGTTATTCAAAATCTATTGGCCTAATATTTCAAATTAAAGATGACATTCTGGACAAAGAGGCAAATCAAGATGTCTTAGGCAAAACACCAGGAAAAGATGAGAAAGATAATAAATCTACTTTTGTTTCTCTATTAGGTATTGATGAATCTAAAAAACTTGCAGCTAATTATTATGAGAGCGCTCTGACTTCCATTAAACCCCTTGGGAGAAAAGCGGATTATTTAGCTGGCATTGCAGAATTTGTTATGACTCGCACGCATTAGCATGAATATACTCGACAAAATTAATTCTCCTAAAGATTTAAAAAAACTTAATCGTGAAGATCTTATTTTATTATGCGATGAGATGAGGAGCTTTATTATTGAAAGCGTTTCAAAAACTGGCGGCCATCTCTCATCTAATCTTGGCGTTATTGAGCTCACCGTAGCGCTCCATTATGTTTTTGATTGTCCAAACGATAAGTTTATATGGGACGTTGGTCATCAAACATACCCTCATAAAATTCTTACGGGCAGAAAAAAAGTCATGGGCTCTTTAAGGGCAATGAATGGCATTTCAGGCTTTCCAAAAATATCAGAAAGTCATTATGATATTTTTGGGACTGGGCACTCAAGCACTTCAATATCAGCAGCCCTAGGAATGGCAGAAGCACTTAAAAAGAAAAAAAAATTAAATCACAAAGCGATCGCAATTATTGGTGATGGCGCTATGACTGCAGGCATGGCTTTCGAAGGACTTAATAATGCTGGCGACTCGGATAATAATATTTTAGTTATTTTGAATGACAATGATATGTCAATCTCTAAAAATGTTGGAGCGCTCAACAATTACCTTGCAAAATTAATGTCAGGTAGTCTTTATGGAAGTATTAAGCGTTCAAGCAAGGTGGTTTTTTCTGCTATTCCTCCAATCCTCGAGTTTGCTAAGCGCGCCGAAGAACATGTAAAAGGCATGGTTATTCCTGGAACTTTATTCGAAGAATTTGGATTTAATTATATTGGACCAATTGATGGTCATGATATTAATGCTCTTATTGACACTCTCGCTAACATTAAGAAATTACAAGGTCCACAATTTTTGCATGTAGCCACGCAAAAAGGATTTGGTTATGAACCGGCAGAAATTGACCCAAATAAATTCCATGGTGTTGGCCAATTTGACCTTAAGGATGGGATTAAGCCACCGAAAACAAAGAAGCTTTCTTACACTGACGTGTTTGGAGACTGGATTATTGATATGGCTAATATTGATAAAAAGCTTTGTGCAATCACTCCTGCAATGTCAGATGGCTCAGGTTTGAAAAAATTTGCAGAAAAATTTCCTGAGCGTTTTTTTGATGTGGGAATTGCTGAACAACATGCAATTACTTTTGCAGCCGGTCTTGCATGTGAAAATTACAAGCCTGTAATTGCTATCTATTCAACTTTTCTTCAAAGAGCTTATGATCAACTAATACATGATGTTGCATTGCAAAACATTCCTATGCTTTTTGCAGTGGATAGGGCTGGCATTGTAGGGCAAGATGGGCCCACGCATTCAGGAAGTTTTGATTTATCGTTCCTAAGATGTATTCCAAACATTCTTATTATGGCGCCAAGCAATGAAAATGAATGTCGGCAAATGCTTTTTACCGGATTTAAATTCAAGGGCATTTCAGTGGTTCGTTATCCAAGAGGCCCTGGTCCTGGAGCTACTATTAAATCTAAAATGACAACTATTCCAATTGGTAAAGCCGAGGTCATCAGAAAGGGTCGTAAGATTGCTTTGCTGGCCTTTGGTAACATGCTAGACGAAGCTTTAAAAGCTGGAGAAAAAATTAATGCTACTGTCGTTAATATGAGATTCATTAAACCTCTTGATATTAAGTTAATTAAAGATTTATCAGCGTCACATAAACTTCTTGTCATGCTAGAAGAAAATGCTATATCAGGCGGCGCTGGATCAGCCGTGCTAGAAGTAATTAGTGAATTTGATTTAAAATGCCAATCACTTCGACTTGGCTTGCCTGATAAATTTGTTGAACAAGGAAGCCAAGAACAACTCCGAAGAAAATATGGCTTAGATGCTGTATCTATTGTTAAATCAATTGAGAAAAAATTAACCTAGTGCTACACTCAAGTATTAATTAATAACTATCTATTATGACAATAAGCGATCAAACATGCCCGATTGAAGATGTGCAAAATTCACCCGATCTAAGAAGTTTGGATATTGACAAGGTCGGCATTAAATCTATAAGGCACCCTGTCCTCGTTAAAGATAAAACAGGCGGCGCCCAACATACAGTTGCAACATTTAATATGTATGTCTACTTACCGCATAATTTTAAGGGCACTCACATGTCAAGATTTGTTGAAATCTTAAACATGAATGAAAGAGAAATTTCTGTTGAGTCATTTGAGAATATTTTAAGAGAAATGATTAAGCGACTCGAAGCTAAATCATGTGATGTCGAGATGACATTCCCTTACTTTATAAATAAAACCGCTCCTATTTCTGGGGTCAAAAGTCTTCTTGATTATGACGTCAGTTTTATCGGAAAAATTGCTGATGGTGAATTTAAAAATACAATTAAAGTCGTTGTTCCTGTGACAAGTCTTTGCCCATGCTCAAAGAAAATTTCAGATTATGGTGCACACAACCAAAGATCTCATGTCACAGTCACTGTTGAAATTAATAAATTTATTTGGATTGAAGATTTAATCGAGCTGATAGAGAAACAAGCTTCATGTGAGCTTTATGGTTTATTAAAAAGACCTGATGAAAAATACGTAACCGAAAAAGCTTATGACAATCCAAAGTTTGTAGAAGATATGGTGAGAGATGTTGCTGCACAATTGAAATTAGAAAAAAGAATTAATCACTTTATTGTGGAGTCTGAAAATTTTGAATCCATTCACAATCATTCGGCATATGCATTAATTGAAGGCTAAATAAACTTCAGTCTGACTTAACCAAATATTTCATTACCTTTAATTTCTAGTTTTAATCCAAACCAAATTACAACAAAGCCAATTAAAGGTGATATAGCAGCGATCATGAAACCAAGCTGGCCGCCAAGATATTGGATTAAATAACCGCCTCCTAAACCGCCTATGGTCCCACCAATGCCATAAGCTACACTGTTATATATCGCCTGTCCTCTTGTTTGATTTCGCCCTTTAAAATAATAAGCAATAACCTCGATAGATGCCGCATGAAAACTTCCAAAAGTTGCTGCGTGAAACATTTGCGCTATAAACAATAAATATAAATGATCGGGGGAAGCGCCAATTAGAATAAACCGAATAACGCCTAAAAATAAACTCATCAATAAAATTGCTTTCAGTGAATAACGTCGTAAAATTTTTGGCATGGCCATAAAAATAAGAATTTCACAAATAACGCCAACGGCCCAAAGCCACCCTATCGTGCCACTGCTGTATCCATGATCTTTTAGGTAGATTGAATAAAAATTATAAAGTACTCCATGCGCTGAAACCATCAAAGTGCAGCCAAGCAAAAGGGCTATGACAGAGGGTGTTTTGATAATTTTCCAAATAGATAAATCATTTGTTTTATGTTGAATATCTTGAGTCTCAGGAATTGTATTTGATAAAAAAAATATAATTGCTTGAGCTATCAATAAAACCCATAACAAAATGTTAATACCTTGAAGATCGATTAAATATCCTAAGAATAGCGACGCTACAATAAATCCGATTGATCCCCATAGTCTTATTCTGCTGTAATGTCCATCTGTAGTTGCTAAATGTGCAAGAGTTAAAGATTCGGCAAGAGGTAATGTTGAGCTCGTAAATAAGCTTAAAGCTAACATTACTAAAAAGATCCAAAAAAATCCTTTAGCCCAAAAAATACCAATAAAACCTATAAGACCTAAAAATGATGTCAGCTTTATCCATTTAACTCGATGACCTGTATGGTCAGCTAACCACCCCCAAAAATTTGGGGCAACGATGCGACTGATTTGGAATAAAGAGAGAAGAATGCCAATGCTAGAAGGTGAAAAATTTTCTGATTGTAAATAAATTCCCCAATAAGGGACAAAAGAACCTACAAAGAAATAATAAAAAAAATAAAAGCGTGATAAACGCCAATGAAGATTATGGCTAGAACTCACTAAATTTTAGGTGTATGCGAAATTACATCCGCATTTTGCGCCCGATGTCTTAATGCTTGGTCCATAACAACCAAAGCTAGCATAGCTTCAACGATTGGTGTGGCCCTTATAGCAACACAAGGATCGTGACGGCCTGTTGTTTGCATAAGAACAGCTTCACCTTTTATATTGATTGATTTTCGATCTTGAGGAATGCTTGAGGTTGGCTTAAAAGCTACATGAGCAATAATAGGCTGGCCAGTGGAAATACCCCCTAAAATACCACCTGCATTATTTGTCAGGAAACCTTGTGGGGTGAGCTCATCGCCATGTTCACTTCCTTTTTGAATGATAGAGCCGAAGCCTTCGCCAATATCAACTCCTTTTACAGCATTAATACCCATCATTGCATAAGCAATTTCAGCATCTAATCTTCCAAAGACAGGCTCACCCAAACCCACAGGAATATTCTCAGCAACTACAGTAATTTTTGCACCTACAGAATCTCTATCGGCACGAATACCATCTAAATATTTTTCTAACTCAGGCACCTGTTCCTGATTAGGGCAAAAAAATGGGTTTTGATTTACATCTTCCCAATTTTTAAATGGGATATGAACAGTCCCCATTTGGCTTAAATAAGCACGGATTTTAATCCCATATTTTTTAAGGAGCCATTTTTTAGCTATGGCACCAGCAGCAACTCTAACTGCCGTTTCCCTAGCGCTTGATCTTCCGCCACCTCTATAGTCTCTTAAGCCATATTTATGAGCATACGTATAATCTGCATGTCCCGGGCGAAATACATCTTTAATTTTCGAGTAATCTTGGCTACGTTGATCTGTATTTCGAATAATAAAACCGATAGGCGCACCTGTTGTTTTGCCTTCAAACACGCCAGATAAAATCTCAACCTTGTCTTCTTCATTGCGTTGAGTCACATGCTTTGAAGTGCCAGGCTTTCTTCGATCCAAGTCTATTTGCAAATCTTCTGCCGACAGTTCCAATCCTGGTGGGCAGCCGTCTACTATGCCGCCTATAGCGGCGCCATGGGATTCACCGAAAGAAGTAAGTGTAAATAGTGTACCTAGCGTATTACCTGACATAGATATGCTTCGTATAAATGTAGTTAAATTTTATCATAATCGGTCTCTTATTAATGGGATAGCAATCCTTTAATGAGCAATCCTTAAACTTTGAATTAAGGCTAATTTTTTATTCATGGATAATTTTATAGGTACCGAGATCTAATTCATCTAGCTTATAAGGCCCGATCGCAAAGCGAATTAATCTTAGAGTGGGGTATCCAATTTTTCCAGTCATTCTTCTTACTTGGCGATTTTTACCTTCTGATATTTTAATTTCAAGCCAGGTTGTGGGGATCATTTTTCTTTCTCTAATTGGTGGTGTTCTTTCCCATAATATTTCAGGTTCATTTATCATTTTTACCTCTGCTGGTAATGTTTTAAATTCTCCTAAATCAACGCCTGTTCTTAATTCCTCTAAATCGCTCTCTTTTGGAGCACCCTCAACCTGAGCCCAATAAGTTTTTTGCATTTTGTATTTTGGATCACTAATTTGATGTTGAAATATCCCATCATCAGTTAGAATAATTAAACCTTCACTATCAGTGTCAAGCCTACCTGCAGGATAAACATTAGGTATTGGAATAAAATCTTTTAAGGTTTTATGGTTGTCATGCTTGCTAAACTGACAAACCACGCCATAGGGCTTATTAAATAATATTTTCATTAAAATAAAAGTGAGTATGAATGCTTAGTAAAATTAATATTCCAAAAAATGCATCTAAAATTACAGTCAATTCAAACTTAACTTTGAATGTTCCAGACCATCCCATTATCCCATTTATTGAAGGCGATGGCATTGGTCAGGATATTACACCGGCAATGCTTAAAGTGATCAATCATGCTGTTTTAAAAGCTTATGGCGGGGTAAAAGAAATTGCTTGGATGGAGATTTATGCAGGGGAAAAAGCTACAAAAATATACGGCAAAGATACGTGGCTACCTCAAGAAACTCTTGATGTTATGAAAGAGTATGTTGTGTCTATCAAAGGTCCACTCACGACGCCCGTGAGTGGAGGTATCAGATCACTTAATGTAGCAATGAGACAAGGACTCGATCTTTACGTTTGCTTAAGACCTATTGAATACTTTGATGGCGTGCCAAGCCCTCTAAAAAATCCTGAAAATACTAATATGGTTATTTTTAGAGAAAATACAGAGGACATTTATGCAGGAATTGAATGGCAAGCTTATTCTGAAGAGTCTAAGAAAATTATTCAAATGATCTCGGAGTTAGGTATTAAAAATAAAATACGCTTCCCTGAATCAACGGCGATAGGAATTAAACCAGTATCTAAAGAGGGGAGCCAAAGGCTTATAAGAAAAGCGATTGAATATGCTATTGAGCATAAAAAAAGATCGGTCACGCTCGTGCATAAAGGCAACATCATGAAATTTACTGAAGGCGGATTTAAAGAATGGGGATATGAATTAGCCCGAGATGAATTTGGTGCTAAAGCTATTGAAGGAAAGACTGGTTTTAAATGTGATAACGGTCTCATCATCAAAGATTGTATTGCGGATGCTTTTTTACAAGAAATTTTACTGCACCCCAGCGAATACGATGTAGTAGCTACCCTTAATCTTAACGGGGACTATATTTCAGATGCATTGGCAGCCCAAGTTGGAGGTATTGGCATTGCACCAGGTGCTAATTTATCAGACTCAACTGTGATTTTTGAAGCCACTCATGGCACTGCTCCAGGCATTGCGGGTAAAAAAATTGCCAACCCAAGTTCCCTTATTCTTTCAGCCGAAATGATGTTAAGACATATGGGATGGTTTGAAGCTGCTGATATTCTTTTATCAGCATTTAGAAAAACATTAGTAGCTCAAAAAGTTACTCAAGACTTTTCAGCGCAATTAAATAATGTTGAGGCACTATCCACTGATGCCTTTGCTGACGCAATCATAAATTATATGTAAAAAAAAGCCCGCTTACGCGGGCTTATTTATTTAGTTTGAAACTAGGCTTTATTTATATTTGAAGCTTGCTTGCCTTTTGGTCCGTCTGTAACGTCAAAAGTTACTCTTTGACCTTCTTTAAGACTTTTATATCCTGTATCTACGATTGCTGAGAAGTGAGCAAATAAATCATCACCACCATCATCAGGAGTAATAAAACCAAAACCTTTTGAATCATTAAACCACTTTACTGTACCTGTTGCCATTTCATAAATCCTTAACTTTAAACAAGGGAGGCCCCCCAAAAGTTTGAATCAAGAACTAAAGCACTACTTAAATATAAATTAAAGCTAGCTAAATAAAACTCGAAACCAAACACCTGGGAGCTTTTTTACGTTGTTTAGCAATAAATGTCAAGTTATTTGTTGTCTAAAAAACCTTATGATTTGATACCGTTTAACACTTTTTCTATCTCTTTATAGGGCTGAGCACCTAACATTCGCTTGCCATCAGAAAAAATGAGGGTCGGTGTAGACGTAATACCTAATTTTGAACCTAATTCAAGCACTTGCTCTAAAGGTGCCTCACAATTTGCTTTGTTAGACGGAAGTGTCTCATTAAGCGACCAATCAAGCCATGCTTTTGAACGGTCTTTAGCACACCAAATAACCTGTGATTTATTCTTAGCGTCTGGATGTAATTTTTCAATTGGAAAGAGAAATGTATAAATCGTAATATTATTTAAATGGGTGAATTCATTCTGCTCAAGCCTTTTGCAAAAAGGGCAATCGACATCTGAAAATACAACCAATTTCCTCGAGCCATCACCTTTGATGGTTTTAATTGCTGAAGTAAGAGGCAGCGATGAAAAATCTATTTTAGTTAGATCCTCGAGACGTTCTCCCGTTAGATCCTTCTTTGTTTTTGGGTCAACAATATGGCCTTCTGCGATAAGAAATGAAAATTTTTCATCCGTATAAACAATTTGACCCCCCATAAAAATTTCGTAGAGTCCACTGTAAGAGGTTTTCCTGATGCTCTCAACCTTATATTTTGGGTAAGAAGTTTCAATCATCTTTTTTAAACTAGCCTCATCTGCCATCAAATAAAAAGAAGGTAATAATAAAAGAAGTGCAGTAATTTTTTTTAATGTCGTCATTTAAAGAATTGCTTTTTTTATAAGAATTTTTTTAATTAGCTGATTTTGATTGATTTTATTAAGGCCAAAATTAATTACAAAATCTACAATATTATTTTTAGATGTAAAAAGAGAGCTTAACTTATCTGTTAGATAGCTTAAAGATAATATATCAGTCTTTCTGTTGCGATTATATTTTTTAAGAAAAAACTTTAGCCCAACATCATGATGATACTTTTTATTTGAACTTAACAATTCATCTAACTCTATTACATCTCTTAAACCTAAATTTAAGCCTTGGCCTGCCAGAGGGTGGACCTGATGAGCAGCGTCTCCCACAAGTAAAACACGGTCTGAAATTAATGATTCATTAATCTTCATATTTAAAGGAAAGTATTGGCGATTAGTCATTAATTCAATCTCTCCAAAGATTTCACCGGTTTCTTTTTCTAATATCTGAATAAATTTAGCATCGGTTAAGTTTTTATATTCTTCGAGCATCTCATTATCCAAAGAAAGGACAATAGAAAATTCATGGGTATGTAAAGGAAGTAGTGCCAATATACCGTGATACATAAATTTTTGATAAGCACAATCTTGATGCGCTTTTGACGTTTTAATATTAAATACTATTGCTGTCTGATCAAAATCTTTACTCTTGAAATGTATAGATGACTGGTTGCGCACCCAAGAATTATATCCATCTGCGCCAATGGCCAATTTAAATTGGCGTATATTATCATCAGCGAAACTAAGATTTATATTTTCCACTCCAGCACTTAAAGATTTAATCTTATTTGTTCTAATTTCTTCATAACTTATTTCACTTATTCGTTGAATAAATGCTTTTTCAAGATCTTCATGATTCACAATAAATGCAAGTTCATTCATTCCTACATCATCAGCATCGAATTTTAAAGATGAATGTTCCTTGTCTGAATAAACAAAGATAGACCGTACTAAAGACACTTCTTTATTAGGCAAAAAAGTCCATACACCATTTTTTTCCAGCCATATTTTAACCCCTGGAGTAATCGCATAAAATCTAGCGTCAGCTTCTTTTTTATGAATAGTTTTTGCATCTGAAAGCAACGTTGCTTCGATATCATATTTATCTATAGCAATTAAAGTAGCCATGCCAACAATACCGCCGCCTAGAATCAGAACATCGCTCGATTCCTGCATCATTTACCAAAGCTCATTTTATTGACTAGAAATTTTTTGATGGGTCTAAAGTTATCTAGAATAGACAAGCTAAATCCTCTTGTTATAGATAGCCCAACCAAGTCATTAGAAAAAATATTAACTAGGGAGTCGGTAAAGAAAAGCGTCTTTTTTGTCTCCGGATGTCTAGATGAATAATATTGATTAACGAATGATTCAGAACCTATATGAACCAATTCTGACTCATTGATTAATTTTGATAGTGCATAAGCATCTCTAATGCCAGTATTAAAGCCCTGTCCAGCAACTGGATGCATTGTTTGTGCAGAATTACCAATAACTACTATGTGGGATTTCGGAAAGTCTTCAAGAACAATTTTTTTTAAAGGGAAAGTAATAAACTTTTCACAATCGATAAATCTTCCAACCCTGTCTCCAAAGTGCTCATGCAATTTTTCTAAAAATACATTTTTTTTAGTCTTAGCTAGTTCTTGAATGTCTATATCTTTACCTGTCCATATTAATGAAAATTCTTTAGGCCCATTTGGTAAAAGCGCAATAGGCCCCATAGAAGTAAATCTTTCATAAGCCACACTTTTAGGTGGAATTTCTGAAATAACTTTTGTGACAAGCGCCGTATGGTTGTAACTGGTTTCTTTTCTTTTAAGATTGTGAATTAAATCAGTAGTATTTTTTCCGCCATCGGCCAATATCAAAAGTGGCGCCTCGAGAGGTAAATTTCTATCCCGACCATACAAAATAGATTTGTCTTTTTTATTTTCGATAGCTGACACTTCAAATTCATAACTAACTTTTACTAGTGAAGATTGACTAATTGCCGCTTCAAGAGCTTTTGATAAGTCGCCATAAGAAACAACATAGCCTAATGCCGGTAAATTATATTCATCTGCAGATAGTAACGTACGTCCGAAGCTATTTTTTTGACTTGTGTGAATACTTTGAATTGGGGTAATTTTTTTTGCTAATAATGTCCATATTCCTAGATTTTCAAGAACCTGTTTTGTTCCATATGAGAGCGCTAATGCTCGCTTATCTGAATGTGCCTCATTTTTTTTTCTTAACTCTAAAAGATGTGAACTTTTATTTTGCTTCGCTAGTAATAAAGAAAAAATCAGCCCAACTGGTCCAGCCCCCACAACGAGGTATTCTGATTTTTTCATTTTGCCATCAATGCCTCAATGGATTCTATTGTTTTTGGGCTGTCTTTAGTAAGTACTTCGTACCCATCTTGCGTAACTAAAACATCGTCTTCAATTCTAATTCCAATATTCCAAAACTCTTTAGGTACTTTTGAAGATGGTCTAATGTAACATCCTGGTTCCACCGTTAACGTCATGCCTTTTTTTAGCTGTTTCCATTCCTTTGAAACATTTTTGTATTCTCCCGCATCATGAACATCAAGCCCTAACCAGTGACCTGTTCTATGCATATAGAATTCCTTATAAGCGCCTGTCTCATAAATTTCTTCACGACTGCCCTGACATAAGCCAAAATCTTTAAATCCATCAATTAAGACTGACAAAGCTGCCTCATGTGGCTCATTCCAATGATGTTTGGGAGATATCTTTTTTAATGCCGCACTTTGAGCCTCTAATACCATTTGATAAAAATCTGTTTGTATTTTTGTATATTTTCCATTTGCAGGAAATGTTCTTGATATATCAGATGCATATCCTTCTAACTCACATCCTGCATCTATCAAGATGAGATCACCATCTTTAATCTCGGAATTATTATTAATATAATGCAATGTACATGCATTTTTCCCAGCAGCTACAATGGATAGATATGCTGGTGAACGAATCCCTTGCGAAATAAACTCATGCAAAATTTCAGCTTCAAGTTCATATTCATACATATGAGGCTTAACAAATTTCATTGCGCGATTGTGCGCTAAAGATGCAATCTTTGCTGAACGTCGCATAATATCAAGTTCAAAATCACTTTTTATAAGTCGCATTTCATCTGCTAAGTAACTAATATCTTCAATCTCATGCGGTGCTTGAATCCCAGCCCTACTTTTCTCTTTTAATTGTTTTATCCAGCCATTAACTTGTTGATCAATTAGAGCATCATGTCCTATTCGATAATATATTTTTGCATGCCCCGGAATTTCTTTTAAAACAATTTCATCTAACAATTTGATATCGTAAGCCTCGTCAAATAGAAAAAGTTCTTTCGCTTCTTTTGGCCCGTATATAAACCCATTCCAAATTTCCATATCAATATTTTTGTTGCGGCAGAATAAAATCGTTTTTGGAGATTTTCCGCCCAAAATCATCAGCGCAGACTGCGGTTCAGTAAATCCTGAAAAATAATGGAAATAGCTATCGGATCTATAAGGATAGTGACTGTCTCGATTTCTAATTGCTTCATTAGCATTAAAAATAATAGCTACGCCATCACCAATTTTATTTGTTAGGGCGTCTCTTCTTTTTTTAAATTCTTGATAATTTTTATTACTCATTTTTATTTAACTTTTGAAATTGTTATTTTTTAAAAATAAATTAATTTCTTCCAGTCTTTTCGGTGTGCCTACATCAAACCAAAGCCCATGATGTTCTTCACCACAAACAAAACCTGCATTAATTAATTTCTTAAGAATAGGCGCTAACTTCACAACAGGCTCCATATTAATTTCTTCAAAAATTTCTGGTCGATATATAGCTAAGCCAGAAAACGTTAATTTACTATCCCCCTCTAATTCAATCTTATTATGATTTAAAACAAAATCGCCCCGTATATGATGCGCTGGATTTTTAACCATAACTAAGTGACCTTTAAAGCTATTTAAGTTCCTATTTTTTAATGAAATATAATCTAGATCAGTAAATATATCTGCGTTAACCACTAAAAATGGCTTATCACCCAAAAGTGTTAAAGCTTTTTTTATGCCCCCTGCTGTTTCTAATGGGCTGCCTTCTCTGGAATAGTGAATCTTAAGTCCCCATTTTGAGCCATTGCCAAGATATGATTCAATCATTTCACCTAAATATGCATGGTTAATGACCACTTCTTTAAAATGAGCTTTGGCTAACTTCTCTAAATGCCAAACTATTAATGGCTTACCAGCTACTTCCAATAATGGCTTTGGTATTTGATCAGTCAAAGGACGCATTCTTTCACCCTTACCTGCTGCTAATATCATAGCTTTCATAACGTTATGCCAAGCTTAATTTATTAATCATTTTTAATAGAGGGTGCAATTCCCTATAGCGTTCACAAGCTCTGCGTAAATAATTTTCAACGGCTGGCAAATCATTTAAATAATTTGCTTTATGGTCCCTGTAATTTAAACGAGCAAAAATACCTAATACTTTTAAATGCCTTTGAACGCCCATCCACTCAAAGTCTCTATAAAATTCTGCGAAATCATCTTGGACTTTAAGCCCATTTTTCTTTGCTAATTCCCAGTATCGAATGAGCCAATCCATAACCTCTTCTTCTTCCCAAACAATGTAAGCATCTTTAAATAGCGATACGAGATCATAGACAATAGACCCTCTCACTGCATCTTGAAAATCTAAAATTCCTGGATTTTGCCCCTGCTCTCCATTACAAAACATCAAGTTTCTCGAATGAAAATCTCTATGCACAAAAACTTCTGCATGGGAGCGAATATTCTTAATTAGCAAATCAAAAGTTAAATTAAGTATATTTTTTTCTGATTCATTCAATGCATATGATTTGTGAGACTTTAGATACCAATCGGGAAATAATTGTAGTTCGTTTCTTAATAGTAAATCGTCATAAACTTTCAGTGCATGAGTTTCGGCATATTTTTGCATTTTAATGATAGTCGTATAGGCGTCTTTATAAAGTGATGCTGCATTTTGATGATTCAGCACTTCAAGGTAGGTTTTATTACCTAAATCTGATAACAATAAAAAGCCTTCTTTCAGATCGGCTTCATGAATTTTTGGAATATTTAATTCGGCTTTAAAAAGAATATTTGCTACATCGATAAAAGGTTTCAAATTTTCTTTATCAGGAGGTGCATCCATCAAGATGTAAGAGTGATTGTTTGAAACGACACGGAAATAGCGCCGAAAACTCGCATCTGATGATGCAGGCTCTATCGTATACTCTTGATTATTAAGTACATTATTTAACCATGCAGCAATTTGAGGTTCGCGAGTCACAATAAAAAATGCCTAGTAATCTTTAAAAAAATTGTACTTTTTAAGCAGTCGGCTTAATGAAGTAAATTATATAACTACCTGATTATTAATAAATTTAAGTTGATAAAATAGCTAAAATATGAGATTTTAACGTTTATGAAATATTCAAAATTAAAACTATAGCACCCCTGCTTGCTTCTTCAGCAAAATTACATGTTTAGAAAAACAATCTTACCGCTATGGCTATTACTTTTGCTGCTTCCTCAGCTCTCGTCTGCCGAAGATTTACTACCTCAAAAACAGTCCACAGAAATTTCTCAAGGCTCGGTCGAGATTGAAGGAGATAACCTTGAAACCCTTCTTGATCGAAAAATGAAGGCTAGAGGCAATGCTATCCTCAAAAAAGGGAATAAAACTATCAGGGCCGAAACGATTGAATACGATGAGGTTTCAGAAAAAATTATTACCAAAGGCAATACAGATATTGAACTTGGAACCATGTCTCTTAAGGGCTCTGATCTTAATTACAAATTAAGTGATGAAACAGGCCGCATAGAGAACAGCACCTTTAATTTCAAATCAGACAAAAAACCAAAAACCACGATAAGGAATGGTGTGGCCATCACAGAAAGATCTTACGATTTCCGTGGTGATGCTAAGACTATTTTTTTCGAAGGTGAAAATAAAAAACGTATGGAGTCAAGTCGTGTTACAACTTGTGAAGCTGGCTCTGATGATTGGTACTTAAAAACTAATAAAATGGAAGTTAATACTAAGACGGACAGAGTGAGTGCTTCAAATGCTGTTGTTGAATTTAAAGGCGTGCCTCTTCTTTATACGCCTTATGTTAATTTTTCTTTAAATAGCAATCGAAAATCTGGATTTCTTTCATCTACCTTTGGAAGTACAACTAAAAGTGGTTTCGATTTTCAAGTTCCTTATTATTTCAATATTGCTCCTAATCAAGATGCAACCTTGACAGCAAGGTATTTTGGTAAGCGCGGCCCGCAGGCCGACGGGGAGTATCGATACCTTGGAGAAAATTTTACAAATACTAATCAAGTTCAATTTATTAACCACGACGAAGCTAGCGGACAGGACAATCGTTATTTTCTAAAACTTCAACATACACAAAATCTGGGTAACGGATGGTCAGGCTCTTATGATTTCCAAAAAGTTTCAGATAATAATTATTTTACTGACTTAGCAACTATGGTCCAGGTAACCAGCGTTGTTAACTTACCGCAAAGAGCTAATATTAGTTATTCGGGTGACATCTTGAAATTTAATGCAATTACAGAAAAATACCAAACACTTACTGATTACACAAACTCGCCTTATCAAAGAATACCCCAATTAAGCCTCTCTGCAAGGCAAGATTATGGCAGTTATATTGCTAATGTTAATTCACAATGGACGTACTTTGATCGCGATAGTAAATTTAATTTTATTGGTAATAACAAAGTTACCGGGTCTCGTTTTGCTGCAACTCCCAGCATTACAATGCCGATTGATCAAACATACGGTTACATTAAACCAAAATTTTCTGCCAATATAAGATCTTATAGCTTGAATCATCTAGACTCAACAACGTCATATAAGAGTCAGGATATGGTCACACCAATTATGTCTGTTGATAGTGGCATGTACTTCGACCGCAAAGTGAATCTTTTAAATCAAAACTTCACAAACACTTTAGAGCCAAGATTAATGTATGTATATATTCCATATAAAGATCAGACTAAAATGCCTTTGTTTGACACTGGCCTTTCTGATCTTAATATGCAAACACTTTTTGCTGAAAATCAATTTAACGGACAAGATCGTTTAAATGATGCAAACCAACTTACCGCAGCAT
>CAIWQV010000020.1 GCA_903914945.1 uncultured Methylophilaceae bacterium | reverse complement strand
TTGAGAAATAGTAATCACTACAGCCTCACTCGAGGCTTTTGTCATCACTGGATAGTCTTTTGCTGGAAGTGTTTGAATAGCAAAACGACTCTTATTTGCTTTCACCGATACACGGCTATCTTTAATACCAATATCAATCACACAGTCATCAGGTAAAGATCTCGTAATATCAAAAAACTTTCTTGCGGAAATGGTTGTTGCAATTTCTTCTTTTAATTCCGCTTTAAAGCTTAAGGAAACTTGCATTTCCAGATCAGTTGCGGTGAGTTGCACTTGCCCATCTTTACCTTGGATCAAAATGTTTGAAAGTATTGGAAGCGCATGTTTACGTTCCACAATACTTGCAACATTAGTGAGAGGTTTAAGTAATGCATCTCGGTTAATTTTTATATTCATAACGTTCTTCTTTATTTAATGTTTTTTAATATATAAATCTAATAATAGTAATAATGGTGAGGTTTTCTATGGATAACCCTACAAATCCGATGTTAAACAATTAGTTATCTTGTGAATAACTATGCATTTCTATTGTAATTTCCTGTGGATAATTTGTGCATAAAAAATACACATTTCCAAAAACCCCTACTTATCCACAATTCATTCACAACCATTCCACAGGGTTTAATTAACCCTTAAGTACTTGTTTTAAGATTCCCAAATCTTGCGCAATAGACTGGTTATCTAAACGCAACTGTTCAATTTCATCACACGCATGCATCACGGTTGTGTGATGACGACCTCCATATGCTTCACCAATCTCAGGAAAACTTAAATTCGTAAGTTCGCGCGTTAAAGCCATTGCAAGCTGTCTTGGTTTGGAATAATTGCGCGAACGTTTTTTGCTTAACATATCTGAAATTTTAATTTTAAAATATTCGGCTACAGTTTTTTGAATATTCTCAACGCTGACTTGACGACCACGCACTGCAATTAAATCTTTGAGCGCTTCTTTAGCCAAATGAATATCAATGGCTGATTTCGTAAAATTAGACATTGCTAGAATTCTATTTAATGCGCCTTCGAGTTCACGCACATTGGAGCGTATTTGTTTTGCAATAAAAAATGCAACTTCTTCAGAAATTTTCATTTTATTTTCTTCGGCTTTTTTTAGCAGAATGGCAACACGCATTTCAAGCTCAGGCGGTTCGATGGCGACTGTGAGGCCCCAGCTAAAGCGCGTTCTTAAGCGCTCATCCACACCTTCAATTTCTTTTGGATAACTATCGCAGGTAATAATAATTTGTTTCTTATTTTCAATCAGCGCATTGAATGCATAAAAGAATTCTTCTTGCGTGCGACTTTTCTTCGCAAAGAATTGAATATCATCAATTAATAATAAATCTAAGGAGTGATAATTTTTTTTAAAAGCATCAAATGATTTATTTTCATAAGCTTTTACCACATCGGATACATAGCGCTCAGCGTGGAGATATTTAATCTTTGCATCAGGTTGAATGTGTTTTAAATGATTGCCAATGGCTTGAATCAAATGTGTCTTCCCTAAACCAACGCCCCCATAAATAAATAGTGGGTTATATGCTTTGCCTGGATTTTCTGCTACTTGCATCGCAGCCGCACATGCCAATTGGTTGGCTTTGCCTGTGACAAAGCTCTCAAAAGTAAAATGGGGATTTAGTCCGGATGCTTTGGCTTCTTTTAAAGTATGGCCCACACTTTTTTTAGCAGAGTCTGAAACGGGCGGTTCAGTGACATTATTCGGCGGATTTATAGCTAAGGCTTTTGATAAAACTGCCTCTTTTTTAGGCAAAATAGCTTCTTTAGCAGCGCGTATCGCAAATTCAACTTTCGTGACGTCGGGCAGCAACTCTTTTGCCAAGGCTTCAATTTTTTGTGCAAAACGATCTTTTACCCACTGTTGTACAAACTTGTTGGGTGCTAGGATTTTAATTTTATCTTGGCTGTGTTCAAGCTTAAGTGGTTTGATCCAGGTGTTAAATTGCTGAGCTGAGAGCTCTTTCTTAAAACGCTCGAGACAGTGAGTCCAAAAATTTTCCATTAACGGCAAAATCCAATATATATAGTATTAAAAGTTACAATGTATTCTTGATTTGGCATTTTAGAGAACCGGAATGGTGTAAAAATGCTTTTTGGGAATGCTTGCTTTACGGAAATCATCTTAACTGAACCTGTGAAAGTTATCCACAGGCGTTTTTAGACTTCTTAAACAAATAATCGTTGACACTTAGGGCTATGTACGGTAAATTGCGCGATCCTTATCGAATTATAGCTGGAGAAACACAATGAAACGTACCTATCAACCATCCAAAGTAAAACGTGCTCGCACGCATGGTTTTTTAGTACGCATGAAGACTCGTGCAGGACGCGCTGTAATATCAGCTCGCCGTGCTAAAGGCCGTGCTCGTATCGGTCTATAAAGACCTCTCTGGCAAATTGTCCATAATTTGCAAACTAAATTAACTAAACTTACAAAAGCGGATGAATTTTCATCCGTTTTTAATTTTCGCAAGCGACTTTCTTCCCAGCATTTAAGCTTTCATTATCAGCCTAATACCTTGGCCTTGTTTCGTTTGGGCATGGTGGTAGGTAAAAAAACACAAAAATTAGCTGTCAAACGTAACTACATGAGGCGAGTGCTTCGTGAATTAATGCGAAAAAAACAAGAACAACTCTTAAATTTTGATATAGTGATACGCATTCAAAAATCGTTTTATCGAAATGATTTTGTAGAGATTGAAACAGAAGTTGATCAAATGATTGCAAGATTAAAAAAATGAAATTAATCGCAATTTTATTTGTTAAATGTTATCAATGGTTGCTTAGCCCTTTTTTTGGTCAACAATGTCGGTTTACACCAACGTGTTCGCAATACACTATAGATGCGATTACTAAAAAAGGCGTAGTACAGGGTATTTTTTTATCAATGAAACGAATAGGTAAGTGTCATCCTTGGTGTGAAGGTGGCCACGATCCTGTTCTTTAATTTTGGATTTTTATAATTTATGGATACGAAGCGCTTAATACTTTTTGTTGTATTTTCTTTTTCAATTCTTTTGTTATGGGATACTTGGCAACGCAAACATGTTCCTGTCACCGAAGTGGCTTCAAAGCAGGATTTGAGTATCCCTTCTTCTCAAAAATTAAATAACACACAAGACGCTAACACTATTACACCAGACTCTAATTTTAAATTAGATACCGGTTCCCGCATTAAAGTCTCAACAGATTTATACCAGATAGAAATTGATACGGTAGGCGGAGACATTCGTCGCTTACTCCTTAATAATCACTTAGCGGATAATGCACAAGACAAATTCGTGCTTTTAGACGATGCACAAAAGCCTTTGCTTTATATTGCACAATCTGGACTTATTGGTAATCAGCTGCCCACACATAAAAGTGTTTTTACATCTGAAAAAACAAATTATGTTTTAGAAAGCGGACAAAATAATTTAGACATCAAACTAAATTATAAAAACCAGGATACTGAAGTTACAAAAATTATTTCTTTCGAACGTGATAATTATCAAATTCAAGTTCGCTATGAAATTACTAACCATGGAAAAACTGCAATTACACCCTCTGCGTATTTTCAACTTGTACATGATGACGGCTCAGCACAATCGAGTAAGGTGACACCGACATTTACAGGCGCTGCGTACTACACGGATGCTGACAAGTATAAAAAAATTAAATTTAGTGATATGAAAAAACATGATCTTTCACTTATTGCTTTAGATGGTTGGATGGGTGTTGTGCAACATTATTTTGCTAGTGCTTGGATTTTACCTACCAATCAAAAGCGCGAATTCTATACAAAGCAAGTTGCTGATAATATTTATTCGTCAGGTGTTCTGACACAATTGCCTGTCATTCAATCGGGCGAGAAAAAAGAATTTTCAACTAAACTTTATGCTGGCCCTCAAATTAAAGAACAGCTTGAAAAAGCAGCACCTGGATTAACTTACACTGTTGATTATGGCTGGTTAACATTTATTGCTTCACCTTTATTTATGGTGCTTTCATGGATTCATAAATTATTTAACAATTGGGGCGGTGCAATTATTCTTCTTACGGTATTAATTAAAATTCTTTTTTATCCGCTCTCGGCAGCCAGTTATAAATCAATGGCACAGCTTCGAGAACTTTCACCGCGCTTACAAAGTATGAAAGAAAAATTTGGTGATGATAAAGTTAAGTTTCAACAAGCTATGTTGGAGCTTTACCGAACAGAAAAAATTAATCCGATGGGCGGTTGTTTGCCGATATTAATTCAAATTCCTGTTTTCATTTCTCTTTACTGGGTATTGATGGGCGCTGTTGAATTAAGACATGCACCTTTCATGTTATGGATTACTGATCTTTCAGTAAAAGATCCTTACTATGTATTACCGATCATCATGGGCATTAGCATGATTGTGCAAACAAAACTCAATCCAGCACCTACAGATCCGATGCAAGCAAAGTTGATGATGATCATGCCAGTTGTATTCAGTGTATTTTTCTTCTTCTTCCCAGCAGGGCTAGTGCTTTATTGGGTCATTAATAATGTCTTATCTATTCTGCAACAGTGGATGATTAACCGATCCATTCATGCAGCCGCATTGGCTAAGAAAGGCAATGCAGCCCGTAAATAATTTAGATACCATTGCCGCCATTGCCACACCTGTCGGTGCTGGCGGCATTGGTGTTGTAAGAATTTCAGGACCAAAAGCAAGCCATGTGGCAAAAGCGCTTTTGGGCGTATGCCCAGAAAATCGTTTAGCGTCTTACCTTCCTTTTTTAGATGCAGATGGCCAAGCTATTGACCGCGGCATCGCACTTTTTTTTAAATCCCCACATTCCTATACTGGCGAAGATGTTCTAGAGCTTCAAGGCCATGGCGGCATTGCAGTGATGCAAATTTTATTAGCGCGCTGTGTCGATTGTGGCGCGAGACTTGCTAAGCCTGGCGAGTTTACCGAGCGCGCGTATCTTAATGACAAGATTGATTTAGCTCAAGCCGAAGCTGTAGCCGATTTGATTAATGCTTCCACTTCGGAAGCTGCAAAAAGTGCTATGCTTTCTTTAAGCGGATATTTTTCTAACAAAATCAATGACTTACTAAAAGAACTCATTGATTTACGCATGTATATTGAAG
>CAIWQV010000019.1 GCA_903914945.1 uncultured Methylophilaceae bacterium | reverse complement strand
TTCCATTTTTTCTTTTCATCATCATCCATTGTTTTAGCATCCACCCAATACGACTTTTGACTAGTGATCTCTTTTTTCCAAAAAGGTGCATCCGTTTTTAAAAAGTCGATAATAAAATGGCAAGCTTCAAAAGCCTCTTTGCGGTGTTTTGCAAACACGACAATCCCCACAATGGGTTCGCCGACATTTAACTTACCATAGCGATGCACAATATAAACATCGTCCAAGTGCCATCGTTTAATGGTTAAGGTTTCAATTTCATGTAACGCCTTTTCTGTCATGCCAGGGTAATGCTCTAATTCAAGCGCATCTAAACTTTCATTCTCAAGATCAAAATCTCTGACATAACCTTCGAAGGTAACAGAAGCACCACTATTATGAAGTTTTTTTAGTGTTTGGGTGATGCTTTGTAAATCAAATGCCTCTTCCTGAACATGGACTGACATGATTATCCACCTGTGATGGGTGGAAAAAAAGCCACCTCATCATTTGCACTAATCTTATGGGTAGCTTCTACCATCTCTTGATTTACCGCCATTCTGAATGTTGTAGACATGCTAAACATATCTTGCCAGTGACTGCCCCTTCCCTTTAACACCTCTATCAGATCAGAGACCGTCTTAATATTGTTTCCTAAATCGAGCTCTTCTCGATCAATGCCTATAGCCTCTCTTACTTTTGCAAAATAAAATAATTTAACTTTCATCTTTATTTTGCTCTTCTTGTTTTGCATGCATTTCTTCTTCAAATTCTAATAACGCATTAGGATCATCTTTCAATTCCACACGTTCAATCTGAGAAAAACGTCTTGATATTTTTTGACTTGTCACATGCACATCTTGAGCATGCTCATGTGCCTGTCTGATATTGTCAGCTAATTTTTTCATGCGCACATCAAAACGCTCAAACTCTTGTCCAAGCCTTCCAAGCTCTGCTTTAATAATATGGACTTGTTTCCGTGTTTCAACATCTTTTAAGACAGCTCTTGCCGTATTAAGGACAGCCATCAGTGTGGTTGGGGATACAAGCCATACCCTTTGACTCATGGCTTCTTCTATAAGGTCAGAATGGTAAGCATGGATTTCTGCAAAAACGGCTTCAGCAGGAATAAACATGACTGCGCCATCAGACGTCTCATTGGAGATAATATATTTACTCGCAATATCATGAATATGTTTTTTGATATCAAGCTTAAATTGTTTTTGTGCATTTTTAATATCATCCGGCGGCAAGCTGGAATCCAACATTTTCCTATAGCTTTCCAATGGAAATTTAGAATCAATTGCGACACTGCCTGTAGGCTCAGGTAAAAATAAAACACAGTCTGCTCGATTACCATTAGATAAAGTATGTTGCATCGAAAATGCATCGGGTGGGAGCGCATTACGCACAAGGCTTTCTAACTGTACTTCTCCGAATGCTCCTCTAGATTTTTTATCTCCCAATAACTCCTGAAAGCTCACGATGTTACTTGTAAGGCCATCGATCTTCTTTTGCGCCTCATCAATTGTGGAGAGTTGTTTCATGACGCGATCAAACGTATCATTTGTTTTTTTGAATCCTTCCTCTAGGCTTTCTTTAACTTTACTATCAATATCTTCTAATCTCATATTGAGTAAATTTTTTAATTGGTTAGTAGCACTATCCATAGTGTCACGCACAACTTCACCGTGTATCTTTCCTTGTTCTGAAAGTGTCACGTTAAGGCGATCAGTTAACTTATTTAAGCTATCGTTTAAACCTACAATCATTTCCCGATGCTTTTCTTCCAGTGCTTTTAACATCACCGCTTCGGGGGATTGATTTTGAAAGCGCCAAAACAAATAGGCGGCTAGAACAGACAAGAGAACAAGAAGAATCAGAATAAAATTAAGCATACATTGATTATAGCGGATGTTTTTTTAAGGTTTTTATATGATTAAATATATTAAAAATGGTTGATATCAGTCATAGGAAAACGCGCTTTTAATTTATCGAATTCGCCTTCAGGAAGCCTTATCGAAAGGCTCACTTTTTCATCAAAAGTTTTATCTAAAATACTTCCATTCATTGAATGTATAACATGAATATAGTTATCTAACTCATTGTAATTTATAGTTAATTTTAATTTAATATATTCAACATAAGGCTCGATAACGGAATGGGCTAAAGCAAGCTTTCCTGTACCTCCATAAGCTCTTGTGAGGCCGCCTGTACCTAAATTAATGCCGCCATAGTAACGAATAACGCCAATCCCTCCACCCACAATTTGATGGGCATCGATTAATTGCAATAGAGGTTTACCAGCCGTTCCTGACGGCTCCCCTGCATCAGAATAATA
>CAIWQV010000018.1 GCA_903914945.1 uncultured Methylophilaceae bacterium | reverse complement strand
CTTCCGACATCTAGTTCTCATCGTTTATGGCGTGGACTACCAGGGTATCTAATCCTGTTTGCTCCCCACGCTTTCGCACCTGAATGTCAGTGTTGGACCAGGAAGTCGCTTTCGCCACTGATGTTCCTCCAGATATCTACGCATTTCACCGCTACACCTGGAATTCCACTTCCCTCTTCCACACTCGAGCTACGCAGTTTCGAATGCAGTTCCCAGGTTGAGCCCGGGGATTTCACATCCGACTTACAAAACCGCCTGCGCACGCTTTACGCCCAGTAATTCCGATTAACGCTCGCACCCTACGTATTACCGCGGCTGCTGGCACGTAGTTAGCCGGTGCTTCTTATCAAGGTACCGTCAACCTCATGATTTATTCGATCATAAGTTTTCTTCCCTTGCGAAAGAGCTTTACAACCCGAAGGCCTTCTTCACTCACGCGGAATGGCTGGATCAGGGTTGCCCCCATTGTCCAAAATTCCCCACTGCTGCCTCCCGTAGGAGTCTGGACCGTGTCTCAGTTCCAGTGTGGCTGGTCGTTCTCTCAAACCAGCTACTGATCGTCGCCTTGGTGAGCCTTTACCTCACCAACAAGCTAATCAGATATCGGCCGCTCCATTAACGCAAGGTCTTACGATCCCCTGCTTTCCCCCGTAGGGCGTATGCGGTATTAGCGAATCTTTCGACTCGTTATCCCCCATTATTGGACACGTTCCGATATATTACTCACCCGTTCGCCACTCGCCACCAGAGAGCAAGCTCTCCGTGCTGCCGTTCGACTTGCATGTGTAAAGCATTCCGCCAGCGTTCAATCTGAGCCAGGATCAAACTCTTCAGTTTAATCCAAAACTATTACTTGATCCTTCAATAAAGAAGGATCGGTATATTGCATTTGCTTTATTAAATCTCAAATTCATTGAAAAGGTTATTAGCTCATAAATGAACTAAATGTCTTGTCATAAATTTAAAAAGTGTAAAGCACTTATATTTTGAGATCCTTATGACGAACGAAGTTTAACCAACGCTCACCATAAGGATTTGTCTTAAACTATAAGCACTCACACTTATCAGTTGTCTATTTTTTAAAGAACGGTATTTGATCTTGGTTGCGGGGACAGGATTTGAACCTGTGACCTTCGGGTTATGAGCCCGACGAGCTGCCAGACTGCTCCACCCCGCGATCGATCTGCATACATGACGCAGAGAGGTGAGACTATAGCACTGTTTTTGAAGGGCTGTCAAACATTAATAGCCCTAAACTATAGGCTATTCGACTAAGAATTGATTAATCTTCTTGACAAAAGCAACTGGGTCTTTGAGCTGGCCGCCCTCAGAAATCAAGGCCTGATCAAAAATCACTTCTGCAAAATCATTGAAACGCCCACTATCACTGGTGCTCTCAAGCTTCTGAATTAATTTATGTGACGGATTAATTTCTAAAATGGGTTTTGCATCGGGTGTTTTTTGTCCTGCAGCTTTAAGGAGTCGCTCTAGATTGCCTGATAAATCATGCTCTCCAGCCACTAAGCATGCGGGGGAATCTGTCAGTCGATGTGTGACTTTGACTTCTTTTACTTTATCGCCCAATGCCTTTTCTATTTTTTCAATGAGTGATTTTGCATCTTTTTCAATTTTCTTTTTCTCTTCTTTTTCTTTTTCGTCTTCGAGCTTTCCTAAATCGAGATCGCCTTTCGCAATCGATTGTAATTTCTTACCTTCAAATTCATTGAAGGTAGAGAGCAACCATTCATCCACACGATCACTCATCAGAAAGACTTCAATACCTTTCTTCTTAAAAATTTCTAAGTGCGGACTATGCTTCGCAGCTTCATATGAGTCTGCTGTAATGTAGTAAATCACTTCTTGTCCATCTTTCATGCGCGTAACGTAATCTTTTAAAGACACCACTTGCGCATCAGATGCTTCAATCGTGGAATTAAAACGGAAAAGTTTTGCAATTTTTTCTCGATTTGCAAAATCTTCACTGTGACCTTCTTTAATGACAGCACCAAATTCTTTCCAGAAATTTTTATAGTCCTCTGGTTTTTTTTCACTCATATCTTCTAAGAGATCGAGCACTTTTTTCGTGGAACCTGCGCGAATAGCTTCGACCTCTTTACTGTCTTGTAAAATTTCTCGTGAGACATTTAAGGGTAAATCAGCGCTATCAATCACACCTTTAATAAAGCGCAAATAGTTCGGCATGAGTTTTTCTGAAGCTTCCATAATGAAAATACGCTTCACATAAAGCTTGACGCCGTGATGTCGCTCGCGATCAAAAAGATCAAAAGGAGCTTTAGCTGGAATATAAAGAAGTGAAATATATTCTTGCTTACCTTCAATACGATTGTGCGAATAAGTTAGTGCTGGCTCTTGATCGTAAGAAAGATTTTTATAAAACTCTTGATACTCTTCTTCCTTAATATCATTTTTATTGCGGGCCCAGAGTGCAGAAGCGGCATTTACCGTTTCATCCTCACTTGTTGGCACTTCTTCGCCGTCTTTCCATTCTGATTTTTTCATGACGATAGGAAGTGTGATGTGGTCTGAATATTTTTTGATGATGCTCTTGAGTGTCCAGTCACTTAGGAATTCATCCTCATCTTTTTTAAGATGTAAGATGATGTCCGTACCGCGCGCTTCTTTTTCGATTTCACTAATTGTGTATTCGCCCTCACCTTTCGATTCCCACTGAATACCTTGTGAGCTTCCAGCACGTCTCGTGATCACAGTTACGGAATCCGCAATAATGAAAGAGGAATAAAAACCTACACCAAACTGTCCAATTAGATTGGCGTCTTTAGCTTGGTCGCCGGTTAAATTATTTAAGAATTCTTTTGTGCCTGATCTTGCAATCGTACCAATATTACTGATCACCTCTTCTCGGTTCATGCCAATACCATTATCTGAGATGGTTAAGGTGCGTGCCTTTTTATCAAAACTTAATCTAATTTTTAGTTCAGAGTCTTTTTCATAAAGCGTGGCATCTTTAAGTGCCTCAAAACGCAATTTATCTGCGGCATCACTCGCATTAGAAATAAGCTCACGTATCACAATCTCTTTATTACTATATAAAGAGTGAATCATGAGATGAAGGAGTTGTTTAACCTCTGCTTGGAAGACTAACTTTTCAGATGTATTTTCTTTTGTTGCCATGTCAATTACCTTTTAAAAATAATATGGGGATACCTGTAAAATGGGGATGAGAAATGAAATTTCAAGAGTTATAAAAAACTTTTAAGTCAATTTCTTTAAGGCTAAAGATGCTGCCATAAAACCAAATGCGGCTGTCACCATAACACTGGAACCATAACCGCCACAATGGAGCCCTGTGAGCGCTTCATCTGATTCGCAGGCATCTTCAGGTTTCATCATCACTTCATCTGTGAAAACGACATCAAT
>CAIWQV010000017.1 GCA_903914945.1 uncultured Methylophilaceae bacterium | reverse complement strand
TACCTGAACGAACGACCGATTTTATTTTTGCAGTCTTTAGTGAAGAGTTTGGTCTTTTAGGTAATTTATTACTACTAGCACTCTTTGCTTTCATTATTGGTCGGAGTCTTATGATTGCCTCACAAGCTAAGAATACATTTACCAGGCTTCTAGCTGCGAATATTGGACTTACTTTTTTTACTTATATCTTTATTAATATAGCAATGGTCAGCGGCATCATGCCTGTCGTGGGCGTACCTCTACCTCTTATTAGTTTTGGCGGTACTTCCATGACGATTATTTTAATTAGCTTTGGTATATTAATGAGTGTGCATTCACATAAAGAACTTGTAGGGTCATCTTAATGCCTAGATTTCATTTTTTAATCTTACTTCTTCTTTCAATCTTATCAGGTTGTGCTAGCGGGCCTTCTTTCAAAAATGAGGGTGTATCTTTGCCTGCAAAAAAAGGAGGCGGTTATTATTTAGATGATGGGCCAGGTGATCATCCTCCTGAGAATATTGATGCCATTCCTGATGCGATACCTAAAGTAGAACCTTTTAATGCACGTGCAAATCAACCTTATATTGCGCTTGATAATAAATATACCCCTATGGCTTCTTTCTACCCTTATAAAGAAAAAGGGATTGCCTCTTGGTATGGCAAGCGCTATCACGGGAAAAAAACATCCATTGGGGAGCTTTATGATATGTATAGCATGACAGGTGCTCACACTACGCTCCCCATTCCATGTTATGTGCGTGTGACGAATACTGAAAATGGTAAAAGTGTCATTGTGAGAATTAATGATCGAGGTCCATTCAAAAAAGACCGCGTCATTGATTTGTCGTTTGCTGCAGCCTACAAATTAAGATTGTCTGACAAAGGCAGTGGTCCAGTCGAGGTCGAGCTTATTGATCCAAGACAATTTAGTGCGCTCAAAAAAACGTCTGATGTCATCACAGAAAAAATTAAAGAAAAAGAAGTGGCACCTATTCAAGCAAAAACTTCAGATACTCCAGCAGCATCAGAGTCAATCTTCATTCAAGTTGGTGCTTTTAAAAATGAAAAAAATGCAGACTTTTTATTAAAACAACTCATCGATATGAAGCTCGAAAATTCACCGTCATCTAAAAAACAATTTTCAGAAGATTTATTTCATGTGGTCATAGGGCCTTTTAATTCGAAAGATGAGGCAAATCACATGGCAGACCTCATCAAATCTAAAATAAAAATCAGTATTTTTATACTTAGTAAAGAATAAATTAAGTGTCAACACAAAAACCATCGTCAGGAACACTCATCGAATTTCCATGCATGTTTCCAATTAAAGTTATGGGTGAAGTGCATGATGAATTTACATCGACCGTGATAAAAATCATCAAACAAAAAAATAAAGATTTTGATCCGAGCACCATCGAGATGAAAGGCAGCAGTGAAGGTCGATATATCAGTCTTACTTGTTTTGTTTACGTAACAAGCAAACCTGAATTAGATGATATCTACCGATCGCTTTCAACACATCCGATGATTAAAGTCGTTCTTTAAGATCTATGTCTATCGATGTGAAATATCTTGGCGTGACCTCCTATGAATCGACATGGAATGAAATGAAAAATTTTGCTTCCAAAAGAAATGATTCTACGCAAGATGAAATATGGATTACTGAACACGAGGCTATATATACATTAGGTTTAAATAAAAAAGATTTTAAACAGCCTTTAAGGAAAGATATTCCAGTCCTTGCAGTCGATCGTGGTGGAAAAATTACTTATCATGGCCGAGGTCAGCTGATCATCTACCCTCTCATTGATCTTAAACGTTACCATCTCAATATCAGGTCTTTTGTCACGCTCATCGAAAAAAGTATTATTAATTTTTTATCTCATCATGGCATCAAAGCCAGTGCTAAAATAGAAGCGCCTGGGGTATATATTGGAAACAAAAAAATTGCTTCCTTAGGGTTGCGCATCAAAAACCATACTTCATATCACGGTTTAAGTATGAATATTGATATGGATTTGGCGCCTTTTGAGGCTATCGATCCTTGTGGCTATAAGGATTTACAAATGACACAATTAAAAACATTTACAAATAGCATATCGATTGAAAGCGCAGGCTTAGAAATTGCTAACAATATTAAGAATCAATTACTGAATTTAAAGTCATGAAATCTCATATTTCAAAACCGATCGGCATTAAAGAAACTGACTTTGATAAAACATCTAAGATTCCCATTAAAATTATTGGGGCTCCTATCAAGGCCAAGCCGCATTGGATCAAAATGCAGCTACCCCAAAGCCGTCGATTCAATGAAATCAAATCAATTTTAAGAAAAAATAATCTGCATAGTGTATGCGAAGAGGCGAGCTGCCCTAATATCGGTGAATGCTTTAGTCAAGGGACTGCCACATTTATGATTCTTGGTGATCTTTGCACAAGACGCTGTCCATTCTGCGATGTCGGTCACGGCAGACCATTACCTCCCGATACCGATGAGCCTCGAAAATTAGCACAAACCATTCGAGAGCTTAATTTGAAATATGTGGTAATTACAAGTGTAGACCGTGATGATTTGCGCGATGGCGGTGCGCAACATTTTGTCGATTGTATTCAAGAAATTCGCAGCATTTCACCCCATACTAAAATTGAAATTTTAGTGCCTGATTTTAGAGGTCGCCTTGATAAAGCGCTGGATATTTTAAGTGTGATGCCACCCGATGTGTTTAATCACAATCTTGAGACCATTCCAAGGCTCTATAAAAAAGCACGCCCGGGATCAGACTATCAGCACTCACTTAATTTATTATTAAATTTCAAATTAAAATTTCCTGACGTGCCTACCAAATCAGGTCTTATGTTAGGGCTTGGCGAAACAAATGCTGAAATTATTGAAGTGATGAAAGACTTAAGAGCTCACAAGGTTGAAATGTTAACTCTCGGACAATATTTGCAGCCAAGCGCTCATCATCTTCCTGTAGATCGTTATGCAGATCCAAAAGAATTCGATTTTTTAAAAGAGGAAGCGGAACATATGTTATTTTCATCAGTGGCGAGTGCACCTATGGTGAGAAGTAGTTATCACGCTGACCTTCAAGCACATGGAGTAAATGTTTAAATGGTACCACATTTAAAAACAGCACTTACTGGCCCCTTACTTTCACTAGAAAAACATATTATTTGTGAGATGGCTAATATTGAACATTGGTTTCGAACACAATGGTTAGAGCATGCAGCACCTTTCTATGCATCTGTTGACTTAAGAAATTCAGGATTTAAATTAGCGCCTGTAGACACCAACCTTTTTCCGGGAGGATTTAATAATTTAAATCCGGATTTTTTATCCCTTTCTGTGCAAGCGGCTATGGTGGCAATTGAAAAAGTATGTCCCGAAGCACATCGTCTTTTAATTATCCCTGAGAATCACACACGTAATATTTACTATTTAAAAAATTTATTCGAGTTACAAAATATTTTAAAAAAATCAGGGCTTGATGTGCGGATTGGTAGCTTAGATGAGACGATTTCAGAACCCATATCTATTCCGGTTGAGAATAATAAATCCTTACTCATTGAACCCTTAAAGCGCATTAAAAATAGATTGGTACTTGAGAATAAAGTACTTGGTAATTTTGATACGTGCGCCATATTACTTAATAATGATTTATCTGCTGGCATTCCAGATATATTAAATAATCTGGAGCAGAACTTGATTCCTCCTCTGCATGCAGGATGGGCAACGCGCAGGAAATCACAGCACTTCAAAGCTTATGATGAAGTCGTTAAATTATTCGCTGAGTTTATTAAGGTAGACCCTTGGCTTATCAATCCTTATTTTGATCATGCAAATCATATTGATTTTCATGAAAGACAAGGCGAAGATGAACTTGCAGAAAAAGTAGATCGAATCCTAAATAAGATTCAACACAAATATAAAGAATACGATATCAAACATGAACCTTTTGTGATTGTTAAAGCAGACGCTGGCACTTATGGTATGGGTATCATGACGGTGAAGCATGGTGATGAATTAAGAAATTTAAATCGAAAATCACGCAATAAAATGTCTGTCGTAAAAGAAGGTCTTGAAGTATCGGAAGTCATTATTCAAGAAGGTGTCTATTCTGAAGAATGTATAAATGAGGCCGTAGCCGAACCTGTAGTCTATATGATAGATCATTTCGTCATTGGCGGCTTTTATCGAGTCCATACAACAAGAGGTAAAGATGAGAATCTCAACGCCCCTGGTAT
>CAIWQV010000016.1 GCA_903914945.1 uncultured Methylophilaceae bacterium | reverse complement strand
GCATTAGATGTCACAGTCCAAGCACAGATCTTAAAGCTCCTTCAAAATTTAAAAGAAAAAAGACATATGGCGATGCTTTTTATAACCCACGATTTTGGTGTCGTGGAAGAGATCGCGGACGATGTCATTGTCATGTATCAAGGTCAGATTGTTGAAAAAGGAAGTGTGAAAGAAGTCTTAAAAAAACCAAAACATGCATACACCAAAGCTTTGCTTCAGTGTGTGCCAGATGCAAAAGGCATTAAGAAATTAAAACCCATTCAACACCACGCGTTTATTTAAAAGTCACTTTATTAAATGATGATAAAAAATATTAAAAATGAAATGCTCCTAGAAGCTAAAAGTCTTTATAAAACTTATACACAGACTTCCGGCTTCTTTGTCAGACGTCAAAGAATCATTAAAGCGCTCAACAATGTCAGTTTATCGATTAAAAAAGGTGAGACATTAGCCATTGTGGGTGAATCAGGTAGTGGCAAGTCAACGCTGGCTCGTTGTCTGTTACAATTGCTGTCGCTTGACCAAGGCGAGATCTTCTTTAAAGGCCAAAACCTGAGCTCCTTAGATGCTCGGGATAAAAAGCATCTTAAGCGCCATATACAAATGGTGTTTCAGGATCCTTATGCGTCATTAAATCCCCGCATGAAGATAGGTGAAATTTTAGAAGAGGGTTTATTAATTCATGGGTTAGGTAATAAAATTTCGCGAGACAAGAAGATACGCGACATGATTAAAAAAGTAGGGTTGAACGTTGCTGATTTAACCAAATACCCGCATCAGTTTTCAGGGGGTCAAAGACAAAGAATCGGCATTGCGAGAGCTTTAATTGTAGAGCCCGAGCTCGTGATTTGTGATGAACCCGTTTCAGCTTTGGATGTCTCTATTCAAGCGCAGATTCTATTACTGTTAAAAGAATTACAAAAAGAACTGGGTTTAAGTTATTTATTTATTAGCCACGATTTACGCGTGGTGAGACATATGGCCGATCGCATTGTGGTCATGCACCAAGGTAAAATTGTGGAACAAGGCCCCACAAAAGGTATCTATGAAAAACCAAAAGCGAATTACACACGCGAACTCTTAAATGCAATACCGGGAAAACATTTTAAATTTAAAGTTAGTTAATTTTTTTTAAGGAAATAAAAGCTATGGCACTCGATTTAGAAGAACAAGAACAGGTAGACGAACTTAAAGCGTATTGGAAAAAATATGGCAACTACATTACCAAAGGTGCCATTGCTTTTTTTGTCTTGTATGGCCTCTTTCAAGGCTGGGGTTACTATCAAACCAAACAGTCATTGAGCGCGTCTGAACTTTATCAAAGTATTGTGGTGTTAGATGAAAAAAATACCAAAGACATTATGCAAAAATCGCAAAGCTTAATGGATGACTATAGTGGCACACCCTATGCAGGACGCGCTGCTATTTTATTTGCAAAAGCAAGCTACGCTGAAGGTTTAAAAGACAAAGCCAAAGAAAAGCTAGAGTGGGCATCAACGCACGCAAAAGAGTCTGGCACTGAATCTATTGCACTCATTCAATTAGGTCAAATTTTAGTTGAAGAAAAAAAATATGATGAGGCTTTGAAAAAAGCGAATGATGTCGATAATGAAGGCTATCTTGGTCTATCTAATGATTTAAAAGGTGACATCTTAAATGCGATGGGCAAAAAAGATGAAGCTAAGAAAGCCTATCAAGAAGCTTTAAAACGATTTGGACCTAAAGATCCTTATGCAAGATTCACACAAGAAAAATTAGAATCGCTTGGAGTGTAATCGCTTGAAAGTTTTTAAATTTCTTTTTCTTGTTTTTTTATCTTTAACCTTAGGTGCTTGTGGACCCGTTAAAGATTTCAAAGATCAACTGACCGAGCGAATTGTAGGTCAAGATCCAATCGATCCGCCTAATGATTTAAAAGAATTCAAAGCTAAACTTAATCCAAAAATCTTATGGTCTCTAAAGTTAGGAGGCAGTGAAACGTTTGAATTTTCACCTAGCATCATGGGTGACGAAACCTATGCTGCTTCTTCAGATGGAAGCCTCGCTAAGATTGATTTGAAGACGGGTAAAATAATTT
>CAIWQV010000015.1 GCA_903914945.1 uncultured Methylophilaceae bacterium | reverse complement strand
CTGAAGATTACATTACAGGTAAGTTCGGTTAAGATTTTTTAAATTGCTTAAAGCTACAAAAAAATTTCTTAAAAAAAATTTAAAGTGGTTTGCCACTTTTTTTATTTTACTAGGGCTACTTCTCACCAACCTTAATCTTTACCCTTACAATATTTTTTTCCATAGCTTAGGTGTATTAGGTTGGACATTCACAGGCTATCTAAGTAAAGATAAAGCCATCATGATTAATTTTGGATTACAAATTCCTTTATTTTTGATTGGCTATTTAAAACTTTTTGGGTTTTAGTTAAGCGATTTCTTTCACTTTGTCCGCAATAAATTTAGCGTAATTTTTTACGGCTTCCAAGTCTTCGCCTTCCACCATCACACGAATCTTAGGTTCTGTCCCAGAGGGTCTTAAAAGAACTCGACCTTTGTCATTTAATTTAGACTCTACGTTTTTAATAGCATCTTGAATTGATTTATTATTTTCTAGATCAATTTTTTTGTTTGTCTCAACGTTTATTAGCACTTGAGGATAAAGCGGTGAGTCTTTAGTGGCGTCATGAAGTGATTGATTCAAAAGTCGTAATGATTTTAAAACTTGTAGAGACGCAATAATAGCGTCCCCGGTCGAATGCTGATCAAGAGTTAATATATGACCTGAATTTTCGCCACCAATCGACCAACCTTTTTCAAGTAAGGTTTCTAATACATAACGATCGCCCACATGGGTTCTTACAAATTCTATGCTTAAATCATCTAGCGCTTTTTCAATCGCCATATTTGTCATGAGCGTTCCAACAACACCACCTTTTAATTGATTTTTTTGTTGAAGGGCTCGCGCAATGACTAATACAAGTTGATCGCCATCCACAATGTGTCCTAAATGATCGATCATAACAACACGATCGCCATCGCCATCAAAGGCGATACCTAAATCTGCTTTATGTTTTAGGGTAGCTTCTTTGATCGTTTTTGGATGGGTGGAACCCACATCTAAGTTAATATTAAATCCATCAGGTTCATTACCTATTGTGATGACTTCAGCGCCAAGCTCAGAGAATATTTTAGGGGCAACGCGATACGTTGCGCCATGCGCGCAATCGAGGACTATTTTAAATCCACGAAGATTAAGTTTTTCTGGGAATGTGCTTTTACAAAATTCTACGTATCGGCCTTCAGCATCATCCACACGCTTTGCTTTTCCGAGTTCATGAGGTAAAACAGTTTTAATAGATTGATTTAAAGCTAACTCAACTTCTGTTTCAAATGCGTCAGGTAATTTTTCACCGGCTTCAGAAAAAATCTTAATACCGTTGTCAGGAAATGGATTATGGGATGCGGAAATAACAATGCCTGCTTGTGATCTTAATGCTTTTGTAAGATAAGCAATTGCTGGGGTTGGCATAGGTCCAGTTAAATAAACATCAACGCCAGCTGCAATAAAACCTGCTTCAAGCGCTGACTCTAACATATACCCTGACACCCTCGTATCTTTACCAATGACAACACTTGGGTGCTTCATCTTTTTATCAGTATTATTTTTGACTAAGATTGACCCAATCGCGAAACCTAGACGGATAAAAAAATCAGGCGTAATAGGATCTTGGCCGACCACACCTCGAATACCATCTGTTCCAAAAAACTGTCTTGTCATATTTAAATTTTGCCTTGAGCTATTTGCATAATCTTAATAGCGCTTTGTGTTTCTTTTACATCATGGACTCGCACTATTTTAGCGCCTTTTAGTATGGAAAGGATAGCCGCAGAAACACTGCCTGATAAATGATCGTCGTGATCACCGCTTAAAATTTTTCGGATAAATGATTTTCTGGAAAGACCTACAAGAAGAGGGAATTTTAAAGTCTGAAATGATTCAAGATTTTGTAGGAGGGACATATTGTGCTCAAATGTTTTTCCGAAGCCAAATCCTGGGTCCAAGATAATGCGTTCAGTTTGAATACCTTCCGCTATCAAACTATTTGTGCGTTCTTCTAAAAATAATTTCACTTCATTCACAACGTCTTGATAAGTTGGATTAAGTTGCATTGTCTTAGGTGTGCCTTGCATATGCATTAAGCAGATACCTACATTCGATTTTTTAATGACATCGATAGCGCCTGGTTGCTGTAATGCGAACACATCATTAATCATCGCAACGCCCATATCAATGACTTGCTCCATGACTCTGGGTTTATATGTGTCTACGGAAATTACAATGTTGGAATGTTTTTTTAAAGCCTTGATGACAGGTGAAATGCGTTTTAACTCTTCATCCACACTTACGGGATCTGATCCAGGCCGGGTGGACTCTCCACCAATGTCGATGATGTCTGCACCCTCTTCAATCATTGTTTCACCGCGTTTTAAAGCTTGATCGAAATCTAGGTATTGACCGCCGTCTGAAAATGAATCAGGTGTGATATTTAAAATACCCATAACAAGCGGGCGATTTAAATCATAGGAATGTTTATTTAATTGAAGCATGATAAAAAAACAAAGGCTAGATGAACTAGCCTTGATTTCATTTAGCCTTTAGCGCTCGGTTGAGGAACCACGGCTACCTTAGTACCTGACGATCCTTTGTCAATCTTAGGTGGGTTAGGTGTTTGCTTAGGCTTTGGCGGTCGTACTTTTTTACCCGCCATAATGTCATTAATCTGATCGGCATCAATCGTTTCATATTCGAGCAGCGCTTTTGCCATAGCCTCAACTTTTCGACGATTTTTTTCGAGCAGTTTTCTAGCGACACTATATTGCTCATCAAGAATTCGTCGAATCTCAGCATCCACTTTTTGTTGTGTGGCTTCAGAAATTGTTTTAGATGACATAGCACCAAAGAAAGAGTCCTGATCTTGTCCAACATATACCATCGTACCTAATTTATCTGACATACCGTAACGCGTTACCATGTCTCGTGCTAATTTTGTAGCACGCTCAAAATCATTCGATGCACCTGTCGACATTTGCTTCATAAAGACTTCTTCAGCAATACGTCCGCCAAATAGAATTGAGATCTCTTCTAACATCTTATTCTTGTAATTACTGATACGATCAAACTCAGGTAATTGCCATGTAAGTCCCAACGCCCAGCCGCGAGGCATGATGGTTACTTTATGAACAGGGTCAGCATGTGGTAATAGTTTTGCTACCACTGCATGACCAGATTCATGGTAAGCCGTATTCATACGCTCTTCTTCTCTCATCACGAGCGACTTTCTTTCAGGGCCCATAAAGATTTTATCTTTAGCGTCTTCAAAATCCTGCATATCGACTGTACGTTTATTGCGACGTGCTGCAAATAATGCTGACTCATTCACAAGATTAGCTAAGTCTGCGCCTGAAAAACCAGGTGTGCCTCTGGCAATAATGCTTGCCTTCACATCAGGGTCTGCTGGAATTTTTCTCATGTGGACCAATAGAATTTCTTCGCGACCTTTAATATCAGGAAGCGAGACCATCACTTGTCGATCAAAACGTCCTGGGCGTAAGAGTGCCTTATCAAGCACATCGGCACGATTCGTCGCCGCAATCACAATGACACCTGAGTTCGGTTCAAAGCCATCAAGCTCAACTAAAAGTTGATTAAGTGTTTGCTCGCGCTCATCATTGCCGCCCCCTGTACCTTGACCACGATGGCGACCTACCGCATCAATTTCATCAATGAAAATAATGCATGGTGCGCTTTTTTTAGCTTGCTCAAACATATCACGCACTCGAGCAGCACCCACACCTACAAACATTTCTACGAAATCAGATCCTGAAATGGTATAGAAAGGAACTTTAGCTTCGCCTGCAATCGCTCGCGCTAATAAAGTTTTACCTGTACCTGGAGGTCCCACCATGAGCACACCTCGCGGTATTCGGCCACCTAATTTATGAAATTTGCCTGGATCTTTTAGGAACTCAACAATTTCTGTGACTTCTTCTTTAGCTTCATCACATCCTGCGACATCAGCAAAGGTTGTTTGGTTATTAGTTTGATCAAGTTGTCTTGCTTTGCTTTTACCAAATGAAAATGGGCCGCCGCCTTTGGAGCCGCCTTGCATTTGACGCATAAAGAATATCCACACGCCTACTAAAAGAATCATCGGGAACCATGAAATAAAAATACTCATCAACACCGATTGTTGCTCTTCAGGTTTAGCTTCAACGACAACATTATTTTTTAAAAGATCAGATACCAACCAAGGGTCTGTGGGAGCATATGTATTAAATTTCTTGCCCTCGCTCGTCGTACCTTTAATTTTGTGATTATCAATTTCAACTTTGGCAATTTTGCCTTCTTTAACTTGTTCCATAAATTGAGAGTAGACGAGTGATGTTTCAGTTTTCGATGTCCCTGAAAACTGATTAAAAATTGTCATGAGAATAAGTGCGATCGCAACCCAGATGGCAATGCTTTTTAGTGTGTTGTTATTCAATTGATGGATGACCTCGTATCATGTAATTTAATCATTTAATTTTAAACCTAATTCTTATACTTCTTTATGACTTTTTAAGCTTTTGCAAAACCTAGCAAATAAACTTCACTACTTCGATCACGGGATGCTTTAGGCTTCACTGTGATCACTTTTTCAAATTCAGGACGCATCTTTTTAACTAATTCGTCAAAGTCAGCGCCGATAAAGGTTTTGACAAGGAAATGGCCGCCTGGTTTCAACCATTTCAAAGAAAAGTCTAAAGCAAGCTCGGTTAAGTACATCGCACCCGGCTGATCAACTGTCTTGATACCTGTAATATTGGGTGCCATATCTGAAATTACAAGGTCTATCGGTGAATTATTTAAGTAGCTTTCCAGCTCCCTTAAGGGGGCCTCTTCTCTGAAGTCGCCTTGGATGAAATCAACCCTAGGAATAGGGTCCATAGGCAACAAATCCATAGCAATAATATGGCCATTACCTTGTAAGAGTTTTGAGACCACTTGAGACCAACTGCCTGGAGTGGAGCCTAAATCCACGACATTCATACCAGGCTTAATGAGACGATATTTCTCATGTATTTCCATGAGTTTATATGCAGCTCTTGATCGAAAGCCGTCTTTTTGTGCTTGTTTGACGAAAGCATCATTGACATGCTCTTGCATCCAAGCCTTACTAGTTCTTGTTCTTTTCATCTGTTAAAATCGATTCTTTATCAACGAATTCCTTCATTTTGAACTCAAAAGCCATTGCATACCTTCGAAGCTTAGCCCACACATTAAATCCAGTAGTAAGAATTGGCAATAAGGGTTTATCGCCCACTGTGCTCAAAGAAATTGATCTTAATCTTAATGCTCATGAGTTGATTAAAATTAAAATCCAAAATGATGATCGGTCAGTTCGAGAATCAATGTTAAGTGAAATATGTGAGGCACTTAAAGCAACAGCCGTGCATCATATCGGTCTGCAAGTCATTGTTTATCGCGCGGCAACTGAACCTAAGATTATGCTGCCTAAGTAATTATCTAATTTTTAGTATCGCAAAAACGCCTAAGAAACATTCAAGCAAATAAGCAATACTTGAAATGCCATGCCATGTGGAAAATCGATCCGCAAATACACTTTCCATCACATCCTTTGGCATCGCTTCTAATTTAAATTTTTCTAAAAGTGGGTTAATACCTAAATGACTTACAAGAATCAAAATAAGCATGAGTAAGATAAGCCAGAAAAAACCTTGTTTTAATGCATTCGTCCCATACTGATAAACGCGCTGAATGAGTAAGTAGATGCTACTTGCCATACCTACGTAAGCCATCATTTTGAAAAGCTGCCCTGCAATATTGCCTGCGAGTTGAGCCTCAGGAATCATTTTAAATAATTCATACGCCACAAAACCCACAACCCATAAACCACCTATCCAAAAGGTTGCGGTAATGACTGCTAAATTTTCTAACCACTGTTTCATAGTGTTTTTAGTTTAATACAAATTTAGGATTAATTTATAGATACTTTATATCTAATATTTCATAAGACTTAGCACCGCCAGGTGTATTCACTTCAGCAATATCACCTACTGCTTTACCAATAAATGCTTTTGCAATAGGCGAATTGATTGAAATCTTTTTATTTTTAATATCAGCTTCATCGTCACCTACTATTTGGTAGATTAAGACATCTTCAGTATCAAGATCTTGAGCTTCAACAGTTGAACCAAATACACATTGAGTTTCGCCTACAATCGAAGAAGGGTCAATTACCATGGCAGTAGAAAGTTTAGCTTCAATTTCTGCTATGCGGCCCTCAATAAAACTTTGACGTTCTTTAGCAGATTCATATTCAGCATTTTCAGATAAGTCACCTTGCGCTCTTGCTTCTGAAATTGCTTGAATAATATTGGGGCGATCAACACTTTTTAAGCGTTGGAGCTCTTCTTTAAGCTGTTCAGCGCCTTTAATGGTCATGGGTATTTGTTTGAGCATGTTCATTCCTATTAAAACAAAAACCACGCTCTTTAGATGGAGTGTGGTTTATAAAAATTGAGTGTATTTTAACTGAGTTCTTTATGCAAGCTTTGGATGGAATTCACTGAAATCTCTTCGACAAAGTTCATGCCAATACATGCAGCTTTAGCACCTGCAATCGTCGTGTAATAAGTTACCTTATTTTGTAAGGCAAATCTGCGGATCTCATAAGAGTCTGAAATCGCACGCTTATCTTCTGTCACATTCACAATAAAAGAAATCTCATTATTTTTAATCATGTCAACAATATGAGGTCTGCCTTCTGCCACTTTATTGATAGGCACAACATTGAGGCCTGCATCCATCAAGGCTTTTGCAGTACCTTTTGTAGCAACGATCTGAAAACCTAATTTATCTAATGACTTTGCAATCTCAACAACTTTATGATGATCTTCACGACGCACACTGATAAAAGCTTTTCCATCTTTAGGTAATTTTGTTGATGAGCCCAATTGAGATTTAATAAAAGCTTCTGCAAATGTTTTTCCTAAGCCCATCACTTCGCCTGTTGATTTCATTTCAGGCCCTAAAATCGTATCGACACCTGGAAATTTAATAAAGGGAAATACAGCCTCTTTGACAGAGAAAAATGTAGGCACAATTTCTTTAGTGACTTTCTGTGATTTGAGGCTCATACCCACCATAGCGCGTGCTGCAATTTTAGCTAACTGAAGTCCGCATGCCTTAGACACAAAAGGAACAGTTCGAGAAGCTCTTGGGTTAACTTCTAAAACATAAATCACATCGCCTTGAATTGCAAATTGCACATTCATAAGCCCGACAACGTTAAGCGCTTTTGCCATCTCAACTGTTTGTTTCCTTAATTGATCTTGAATTTTTTTAGACAAACTATAAGGAGGAAGAGAGCACGCTGAGTCGCCTGAATGTACACCTGCCTGTTCGATATGCTCCATGATGCCGCCAATGATGACATCGGTACCATCTGATAGAGCATCGACATCCACCTCAAGTGCATCATTTAAGAATCGATCAAGAAGCACTGGAGACTCATGTGAGACTTTGACTGCTTCCCTCATGTACCTTTCAAGCTGCGCTTGTTCATGCACAATCTCCATTGCACGACCACCTAAAACATAACTAGGTCTCACCACAAGTGGGTACCCAATATCTTCAGCTAAACGAATTGCATCTTCAGGTGTTCTCGCTGTGCGATTAGGTGGCTGTTTTAAGTTAATCGCTTGCAGCATTTTTTGGAAACGCTCACGATCTTCAGCCATATCTATCGCATCAGGTGTCGTGCCGATAATAGGTACACCTGCTTTTTCTAAATCTTTAGCCAACTTCAAAGGTGTTTGCCCACCATATTGCACAATGACACCAAATGGTTTTTCAATAGCGACAATTTCTAATACATCCTCAAGTGTGACTGGCTCAAAATAAAGTCGATCTGAAGTATCGTAATCAGTGGACACCGTCTCAGGATTGCAATTCACCATAATGGTTTCATAACCATCTTCACGTAACGCTAAGGCTGCATGCACACAACAATAATCAAACTCAATACCTTGACCAATTCGATTCGGTCCGCCACCTAAGACAATAATTTTTTTTCTATCGGTAGGGTTAGCTTCACATTCTTCTTCATAGGTTGAATACATATAAGCAGTATTTGTTGAAAATTCTGCCGCGCAGGTATCTACACGTTTATAGACTGGTCTCACATGATGTTTATGGCGATAATTTCTTACGTCTTCTTGTTTTACTTTTAAAAGTGTTGCGAGTCTTCTATCAGAAAATCCTTTTTGTTTTAAATGAAACAAATTTTCTTTAGATAAATCTTTGAGCGATGTCCCTGATAAATCTTTTTCGATATCAATAATATTTTTAATTTGATGGAGGAACCACGGGTCAATATTGGAATGTCCGAACACATCATCAATTGACATGCCTAATCTAAATGCATCACCCACATACCAAATACGCTCTGGTCCCGGCTCTCTCATCTCTTTGATGATAAGATCTTGATCGGTTGTTTTTTCATCTAAACCATCTACGCCAATTTCAAGGCCTCTTAATGCTTTTTGAAAGGACTCTTGGAAAGTTCTTCCAATCGCCATGACTTCACCCACAGATTTCATTTGTGTTGTGAGTCTTGAATCAGCTTGTGGAAATTTTTCGAATGCAAATCGCGGCACTTTGGTGACTACGTAATCTATACTCGGCTCAAAAGAAGCTGGGGTTGCACCGCCTGTAATTTCATTTCTTAATTCATCTAATGTAAAACCCACTGCTAATTTTGCAGCAATTTTTGCAATGGGGAATCCGGTGGCTTTAGAAGCTAATGCGGATGAGCGTGATACGCGCGGATTCATTTCAATCACAATCATGCGTCCATCTTTTGGATTGATTGCAAACTGCACATTAGAGCCGCCTGTATCAACACCAATCTCTCGAAGTACTGCAATCGATGCGTTACGCATGATTTGATATTCTTTATCGGTAAGCGTTTGTGCAGGAGCGACTGTTATAGAGTCGCCTGTGTGGACACCCATTGGGTCTAAATTTTCAATGGAGCAAATAATAATGCAGTTATCTTGCGAGTCGCGAACCACTTCCATCTCATACTCTTTCCAACCAAGTAAAGATTCTTCGATAAGAAGTTCTTTGGTAGGAGACGCTTCAAGCCCTCTTTCACAAATCGCCATAAATTCTTCACGGTTGTATGCAATACCGCCGCCACTCCCCCCCATCGTAAATGATGGACGAATGATCGCTGGATAACCAATGCCCGCTTGAACTTGGATTGCTTCTTCAAGACTATGTGCAATGGCTGACTTTGCAGACCCCAAACCAATTTTAGTCATGGCCTCTTTAAATTTTTGTCTATCTTCAGCCTTGTCGATCGCTTCTTTTGATGCGCCAATCAATTCGACTTTATATTTCTTTAGAACGCCATACTTATCTAAATCAAGCGCACAATTAAGTGCAGTCTGTCCACCCATAGTTGGAAGGAGTGCATCTGGTTTTTCTTTTGCAATAATCTTTTCAACGATCTGCCAATTAATCGGCTCAATATACGTTGCATCAGCCATCTCAGGATCTGTCATGATGGTCGCAGGATTAGAATTTACGAGGATGACTCGATAGCCTTCTTCTCGTAAAGCTTTACATGCTTGCGCACCAGAATAATCAAACTCACATGCCTGACCAATGACAATTGGTCCTGCGCCGATGATGAGTATAGATTTAATATCTTTACGCTTTGGCATGATAACTTTTCTTTTTTTCGATGAGATCAATGAAGTGATCGAACAGGTAACTCATTTCGGAAGGACCTGGGCTTGCTTCAGGATGACCTTGGAAGCTAAAGGCTGGCTGATCTGATCTTTCGATACCTTGCAAACTTCCATCAAAGAGAGATTGATGTGTGGCAACTAAATTTTTAGGTAATGATGTTTGATCAACAGTGAAGCCATGATTTTGGCTAGTAATAAAAACGCGTTTTGTTTTTAAATCTTGGACGGGGTGATTAGCGCCATGATGTCCGAATTTCATCTTCGATGTTTTTGCGCCACTCGCTAAGGCTAAAAGTTGATGTCCTAAACATATCCCAAAAGTTGGATAGCCATCATCCACTAATTTTTGAATGGCATGGATTGCATAATCACATGGCTCAGGGTCTCCGGGTCCATTCGATAAAAATACGCCGTCCGGTTTTAAGCGAATAATTTCTTCATAGCTGGTTTGTGCAGGAACCACAGTCACTTTGCATCGTCTTGAAACTAACATTCTTAAAATATTTTTCTTGATACCGTAATCAAATGCTACAACATGATAATCAGATTCTTTGTGGTTGCTATATCCTGCAGATAATGCCCACTCACCCTGATTAAATGTATAAGATTTTTTGCAGCTCACCACTTTTGCAAGATCCATACCAGAAAGTCCAGGAAAGGCTTTAGCTTCCTGATGTGCTTTTTGATCATCTTCTGACTCAGCAATAATGCAACCTGCTTGAGAGCCATGCTCTCTTAAGTGTCTTGTGAGTTTTCTTGTATCAATATTAGCAATCGCAACAATGTGATTTGCTTTTAAATATTCAGAAAGTGTTTGCTCACTTCTAAAGTTACTATCAGTCATCGCTAAATCACGAATGATTAAACCACTGACATAGACTTTGTCAGATTCAACATCTTCTTTATTGACGCCTACATTGCCAATATGAGGGTAAGTGAGTGTAACGATCTGTTTTGTATATGAAGGGTCGGTCAGAATTTCTTGATAACCTGTCATGGAAGTATTAAAAACAACTTCACCTGCGGTTAAACCTGGGGCACCAATTGAAATACCTCGAAACTTAGTTCCGTCTGCAAGCACTAACACTGCCGACATATTTCGCGACAAAATGGTTCTCCAGTATTTGCGAATTCAAGGGTTTGGGTACTGGATATACAAAACGGGAGAAGTTATTAACAGCTCCCGTTTCAAATATCCTAGATATTATAGTCGATTTAGCGCCTTATTTCAACGCACTAAAGCACGATAAATGGGTTTAGGTGTCGGTGAGCCCTAAGACCTTTTGCATGTCAAAAAGGCCTGTTTTTTGATGTGATAAAAACTTAGCGGCCCTCAGCGCACCTTTAGCGAAAGTGGCGCGGCTAGAAGCCTTATGAGTTAATTCGATACGTTCACCTGTGCCTGCGTATAGCACAGTATGGTCCCCCACAATATCGCCGCCCCGAATGGTTGAGAAGCCAATGGTGGTTTGCTTACGTTCGCCTGTATTCCCAAAACGCTCATACTGCGCATCCTTTTTAAGATCCCTACCGCTTGCTTTTGCAACAGCCTCACCTAATCTTAAGGCGGTGCCTGAAGGTGCATCAATTTTATGTCGATGATGCGCTTCAATAATTTCAATATCAAAATCATCCTTCAAGAGTTGAGTTGCTTTTTCAACAAGTGAGATTAATAAATTAACGCCCACGCTCATGTTGGGGGCAAAAACAATAGGTATTTTTTTTGAAGTATCGAAGATCATTTTCTTTTCTTGATCTGAAAATCCAGTCGTACCAATGACGTATTTCACATGATGTGTTTCGCATAATTTCAAATAGCCCATACTCGCTTCAGGTCTCGTAAAATCAATGAGCACGTCCGCAGATGAAATGACTTTTTCAATGTCATGATCAATTTTAACGCCCGTTATTATTCCGATAGCTTCCCCAGCATCACGTCCTAATTTATCGCTGGACTTATGGTCAATCGCTGCTAAAAGCACTAACTCTTTATCTAAAGAGATTTCCTGAATAAGACTCTGGCCCATGCGACCCGAGGCTCCTACAATAAGAATATTTATTTTACTCATATGATTAGAATCCTATTTTTTCTAACATTAAATCAAAGTAACTTGGATCAGTTTCTGCAGGCAATGGTTTCGTATTTTCGATTTTTGCAGGCTCAGGGGTTTTGACCTCAGGTTCTTTTTTCATTTCAACTTTTGATGGTGCTGCTTCAGCCTGAGGTTTCTTCATCTCGGGCTCAGCTGCTTTCACTGGATCTGCAAGTTTTCTTTCTTCTATAGGCACTTCTTTTTTAGTAGGGATTACTTTCTCTAATGGCTTTTCATCGTCTTCCCAAAATTTTAATCGATCAAGCATGCTTTTTTCTTTTTGTGCCGGCGGTTGATTGTTCTCATTATTTTTTACAGGCACTACTTCTCGACGCCCTTCATTTGAATTATCTCCTGATGCAGAGGCTGGAACTACATCACCCTTTACCTTCGCAAGTAAATCTTTTTCAAACATCAAGATGACTCTTCTTTTTTCAATGATCGAACCATCTTTTTCCATTTGATAAAAATAATCCCATTGGTCTTTATGAAAACTATCTGTGATTAGAGGCGTCCCCATCACAAAACGTACCTGTGTTTTTGTCATACCTGGCTTTAACTGCATCATCATTTTTGAGGTCACTAAATTGCCTTGTTGAATCGGCATTTTATAAGGCTTAATAGAAGGCAATGAAGAAGAGCACGCGGTGAGTAAAAGACTTAAAACAAGCAGGAATATACGCATTTTTATAACTTTAAACATAATGCGTATTAATATAACATGCTAGGCAGTATTCAAAATGCTTCATGATGTAATTTTTAGGGTGATTCCATGGGACAAGATCATAAAGATTTAAAAAAATCAGGGCTTAAAGCAACGCTTCCCAGACTTAAGATTTTAAGTCTTTTTGAGCACAGTGAAGCGAGGCATCTTTCTGCTGAAGACGTGTATAAGCTCTTAATTAAATCTGGTGAAGATGTGGGTCTTGCAACTGTGTATCGAGTATTAACCCAATTTGAACAGGCCGGTCTTTTGTTGCGTCATCATTTTGAAAGCGATAAAGCTGTGTTTGAATTAAGTGATTCTCAACATCACGATCATATTGTATGTATGCAATGTGGGCATGTAGAAGAATTCTGTGACGACGAAATTGAAAAAAGACAGAAAATAATTGCTACTAAAAAAGGATTTACTATTCAAGAGCATTCGCTTTATATCTATGCTGAATGTAATAAAAATCCCTGCCCCAAAAAAGCTTAAGCCTGAAGCATTTCTTTAGCGTGTTCTCTCGTTGTATCCGTAATCGATATACCGCCTAACATACGAGCAATTTCATCAACGCGCATCTTCTCATCCATTAAGTGAATATGACTCAGCGTTTGATTATTTTCTTGCGTTTTAGAGACCTTGTAATGATGCACTGCGAGCGACGCTACCTGAGGTAGATGCGTAATCACTAAAACCTGTCTTTGATCGTGACTGCCTAATTCTTTTAAAAGCTTACCTACAATTTCCGCCACACTACCACCAATTCCTACATCGACTTCATCAAAAATCATGCAAGGTACATTCGCTTTAGAGATGGAAGCAACTCGTATTGCAAGACTTAAACGAGAAAGTTCTCCGCCTGAAGCTGCCTTATGAATAGGTCTAGCTTCAGCGCCCAAATGAGGGGCTGCTAAAAATTCAATTTGTTCTAGTCCATGAAGAGATGGTTCTTGTGGGGTTAATTTCACCTCAAAACGGCCGTGACTAAAAGATAATTTTTGCATAGCATCCGTAATGTTTTGGCCTAAAGTCTCGGCTGCTTTTTTACGCGCTTGAGTTAATAGATTTGCTTTCTGATTGAATGCTTCAAGGGCTGCTTTTTCTTTTGCATCAATACCTTCATCTGATTGAAAGGATTCAAGCTCATCCATGCGCGCTTGCCAACTAATTAATGTAGCTTCAAATTCTTCAGGCTTAATACGATGCTTTCTTCCAAAATTATGGATAGCTTGAATCCGCGCCTCAATATCTTTTAGCCTTTCGGGATCTAAATCGACTTTCTGCAAATAGCGATTAAGAGATCGAGTCAACTCTTGAGTTTGAATACAAATAGAATCCATCAGATCAGAAGATTCTTTTAATTTCTCATCAATAGCAACCGAGTGAGAAATTTTTTGTTGTACTAAATGAAGTCGATTCGAAATTGCTGTGTCGTCTTTTTCCAAGACCTCAATACAAAAGTTAATATTTTCAATGAGCTCGCTACCATGAGACATCATGGAGTGATCTTGCTGCAAAGTTTCCCAATCAGCTAAAGTAAATGCAAATTGCTTTAACTCTCTTAATTTATCTCTTAATTCTGCTAACTCGTCACTATAAATTTGAGCATTCTTTTCATATTCAATTTTTTGTATATGAAGCTTATGCCAGGTTTGATAGAGAAGATATACCTCTGCTGCAAGGTCGCTGTGACCACCAAAGTTATCTAATATTTGTCTTTGCGAACTTAATTTTAAGAGCGAATGATGGGAGTTTTGGCTGTAGATATCGACCAATGATTCTCCCAATTCCTTTAATTGTTGGAGTGTTGATACTTTGCCATTTATAAAAGCTCTTGATTTGCCATCTGCATGAATCACTCTTCTTAAAATAAGCTCAGCATTGTCGGATTCAAGTTCGTTTTCTTTTAGCCAGTCAATCACTTCATTATTATTTTGGATATCAAAGATTGCACTGATATCTGCTTTATCTTGATGCAGCCTCACGACTCCACCTTCATTTCGCTGACCAAGCGCTAAGGATAATGCGTCAATCAAAATGGATTTACCGGCACCTGTTTCTCCTGTTAGCGCCGAAAAACCAGGTTTAAAATCTAAGCTCATTTTGTCAACAATGACAAAATCAAGAATAGATAAATTAAGCAACATAGTTTTAAATTAACCCCAATTTAATTTTTTTCTTAGCATCTCGAAGTAACAATAATCTTTAGGATGTAAGAGTGTAATCATTTTTTCTGCGCGTTTAATTTCTACGCGATCATGAAGCTCAAGTTGGACCTTAAGTTGTCCATCAATGCTTAAGTAAGACTCATCCATATTTACCACATCAATTTCAATCATGCTTTTGCTATTCACGGCAATAGGGCGGTTACTTAATGTGTGAGGGCTGATGGGTACAATCGATATCGCCTCTAACTCAGGATGGAGGATGGGTCCGCCTGCAGAAAGTGCGTAAGCAGTTGTCCCTGTCGGGGTTGATACGACGAGTCCGTCTGAGCGTTGTTTATGGACAAAACTTCCGTTAATCGATACTTCTAATTCAATTAAACGAGAACCACTTCGAACCACAACATCATTAAGCGCTAACGACTCATAGATACATGTCGAGCCTCTAAAAATTTTGGAACTCAGGAGCATTCTTTTGTCTTTGTAAGAGGAGCCTTGAAATATTTCATCAATCGATTCGAGCATATTGCTTGTATTTAAATCAGCTAAAAATCCAAAACGTCCTTGATTAATGCCTATTAATGGAATATCAAAATTTACAAGAGATCTAGCAACGCCAAGCATGGTGCCATCACCACCCACGACGATCGCAAGATCGGCTTGCTTTCCAATATCCTCTAGATTGATCGACTTGAACGCTTTGTAATTTCCGGACTGATGTGTTTTGGCCTCAATAAAGATATTGATCTTTTTCTGAGTCAAATATTGAGCAAGCTCTAAAAGCTGCGACTTAATGTCAGATGATTCACTGTCGCTTGCATATTTTCCAATAATTGCGACTGATTTAAAGAGACTTTCCATAATTGAATTAAAGCATACTTAAGACGAAAGAATATATAGCAATTTAATAAAGAAAAACTTAGTATATAGGCATTCATTTACAAAACTGCTGCGTGTTAGAATGCCTTATTACACCTTGAAACTTAGGCTTTACTGACTATTTTAAAGCATATCGATTTATATGAATAACTCTATTTAATGATGCTAGATAAACGTGCCCAAATTCTTTTAAAAACCCTCATTGAGCAACACATTAATGATGGGCAGCCTGTGGGGTCTAGAACGCTTTCTAAATCATCTGGCTTAGATCTAAGTCCTGCCTCTATTCGAAATACCATGAAAGACTTGGAAGATCTTGGTTTTATTACAAGCCCCCATACCTCAGCCGGAAGAATTCCTACGCAATTAGGTTATCGACTTTTTGTGGATTCATTGCTTACCGTTAAACCCCTGGACGACAATATTGTCACTTCATTAAAAAATCAAATGAATATTGGTGATAACAAAAAGATTATCAATAATGCAGCAGATATTTTATCCACCCTTACGCATTTTGCAGGCGTTGTCCTTATTCCTAAAGCCAAAAAAACAACATTTAAACATCTGGAATTTATTGGTTTATCTGAGAAAAAAATTCTTGTCATTATTGTCACAAATGATGGCAATGTTCAAAACAGAATTGTGATGACAGAAAAAGATTATAGTCATGATGATCTTGTGGAGGCAGCTAATTATTTTAATCATAATTTCAGCGGCAATACTTTTGCAAAAGTCAAAGATACTTTGGTCGATGAATTATCTAGAATGCATGCTGATATGATTAAGCTTATGACAGCTGCAATTGAAGTCGGCAATGATGTGATCTACCCTGAGAGCGAATCTATTGTTATTACAGGCCAAAGCAATCTCATTCAATCAGAAGAGCTTGCAAAAAATATATCAGGCTTAAGAAAAATTTTTGAGATATTTGAAAAGCGCACTGCACTCATGAGGCTTCTCGATAAAAGTCAGCTTGCAGAAGGCATCCAAATTTTTATTGGGAACGAATCTGGTTATTCATCTCTAGATGAATGTAGTCTTATCACCTCCTCTTATGAAACTGATGGTGAAATTGTAGGTACGCTCGGAGTCATTGGTCCCACAAGAATGGCTTATGAAAGAGTCATTCCTATCGTCGATATCACAGCTAAACTTCTTTCTAACGCACTGAGTCAACATTAATGAACTACTTTACTGAAGAACCGAAATATCAACATGGTGATGCTCCTAAGATTGGTATCATTCTTGCAAACTTAGGCACGCCTGATTCACTTAGTACACATGCAGTAAGAAAATATTTACAACAATTTCTTATGGATCGAAGAGTAGTCGAGATACCACGATTTATTTGGTGTTGGATTCTTCATTTCATCATTCTCGTATTTAGGCCGGGAAGTTCAGCAAAAAAATATGCGAAGGTTTGGACCAAACAAGGCTCTCCCCTTTTAGTTAATGCAAAAAACCAAACAAAAGCATTAACTATGAAAATTAAAAAGTCGATCGCTCAACCGATTGAAATTGAGTTGGGCATGTCCTACGGCAATCCTTCAATGAAAAGTGCAGTCTTAAAATTAAAAGAAAAAAATTGCACTAAAATTCTTTTGCTTCCTCTCTATCCTCAATATGCGGCGTCATCAAGCGCATCAGCTATGGATGCTCTATGGCGTGTTCTCCTTAAAGTAAGGAATGTGCCTGCTATAAGAACAATTAGAAATTATCACGATCACCCTCTTTATATAAGCGCACTTAAATCGTCGATCTTGCAATTTTGGAAAAAAAATGGAAAACCTTCAAAGCTAGTAATGAGCTTCCATGGCATTCCAAAAAAATCTTTAATACAAGGCGACCCATATCATTGCGAATGTTATAAAACAGCTCGCTTACTTGCTGAGGCTTTAAAGTTAAAAGAAAACGAATATATGGTGTCTTTTCAGTCGCGTTTTGGGAGGGCTGAATGGCTAAAGCCTTATTACGCGGAAGTGATGACTGAACTAGGTAAAAAAGGTGAAAAAAATGTGCATGTGATTTGTCCAGGCTTTTCAAGTGATTGTTTAGAAACCTTAGAAGAAATTAATATTGAAGGCCGACATATTTTCTTAAGTAATGGCGGCAAAAGCTTTAGTTATATCCCTGCGCTCAATGACAATCCGGATTGGATTAATGCTATGCAAGGTATAATTCTTGAGAATTTAGAAGGCTGGATTGATCATAAGTGGACAGCTAAAAAAGAAGCTCAACATTCGGCGATCACCAAAAAAAGAGCTGGTTTGATAGAAAAAAGACAATCCTAATTATTAAAAGATAACGCCTCATTATGATAATACTTACTGGTGGTGCCGGGATGATTGGAAGTATCATTGCTTGGCATCTGAATACTATCCTTGATCGCAAAGACATCATAATCGTCGATGATATTCAACATCCAGATCAATGGAATAATTTGAGCAAAAGAAGCTATATCGACTATCTTGATAAAGACGATTTATTTCCTTGGCTTGAAAAAAAACAAGAAATCGAAGCCATCATTCATATGGGGGCTATTAGCGCCACAACCGAAACTGATTTTAATAAACTCTTAAACCAAAATATTCGTTATAGTCAAAATCTATGGCGCTATGCAAGCGATCATGGCATACCTTTTCTTTATGCAAGTTCTGCAGCCACATATGGCAGCGGAGAATTTGGCTATGATGATAATGAGTCAGAACTTAACAAACTCAGACCTCTTAATGCTTACGGTTATTCAAAGCAATTTTTCGATCAATGGGCAGTGCAACAAGTCCTCGCAAAAGAAAAAACACCTCCTCAATGGTGTGGATTTAAATTTTTTAATGTATATGGCCCTAACGAATACCATAAGAATAGAATGGCAAGCGTTGTATTGCATGCATTTAATCAACATAAAATAGAAGGCGAAATAAGGCTCTTCAAAAGCGATCGCCCCGACTATAAAAATGGTATGCAATTACGGGATTTTGTTTATGTGAAAGATGCTGCAGCAGCTGTTTTGCATTTTTTAACTCACAAAAAACATTCAGGTATCTATAATGTAGGCACAGGAAAAGCTTCAAGCTTTAAATCCCTGGCAGAATCTCTTTTAAAGAGTATTGAGGGCGATGTAGGTGCGATCAAATATTTTGATATGCCAGACGATCTTAAGGGAAAATATCAATACTTTACTGAAGCTAATGTAAAGAAACTAAAAGATGCTGGATATACAAAACCTTTTCTTACTATTGAAGAAGGCATTAAGGATTACGCCATAAATTATTTAACTAAAAGTGATACATACGCATGAGTAATGAAAATTTCAAAAAAATAGAATCCATCTTTAAAAATCACCAAGATACGATTCAAAAATCAATTTCTCTCATTCCACAGATAAGTGAAGTAGCGAGTGTGATTAAAAAAACACTTCACTCGGGTGGTAAAGTTCTTATTTTTGGAAACGGCGGGAGCGCATCTGACAGCCAACATATTGCTGCAGAAATCGTAGGGCGATTCGTAAAAGAACGTAAAGGCTTACCTGCTATTGCATTAACGACAGATACATCGATTATTACAGCTGTTGCAAATGATTATGGTTATGAGCATATTTTTTCAAGGCAAATCGAAGCGCTATGTTTAAAAAATGATGTGGTGATTGGTATTTCTACATCAGGCAATAGTAAAAACGTCGTTAAAGGGCTAGAAAAAGCAAACACATTAGGTGCGATTTCAATTGGCTTAACCGGTGGTGATGGTGGTCTTATTAAAAAAATATCAGCTCACACTATCGTTATAGACTCAAATGAAACAGCAAGAATCCAAGAAGCGCATATTCTTATTGGGCATATCCTCTGCGAACTCATTGATGAAGGCGAATAACTTATGAGCGAAATTGATATTATCAAAAATAAGTTTAATTCACAAAATCATTGGGCATTGGTCGTTGGTGATTTAATGTTAGATCGCTATTTAATTGGTAGCGTCTCAAGAATCTCGCCTGAAGCACCTGTTCCAGTTGTGAGATTGAAAGAATCATTTGATCGTATTGGTGGATCAGGAAATGTAGCAGCCAATCTAGCTCAGTTAGGCATCAAAACAATTTTAGCTGGTCAAATTGGTCATGATGCAGATGGCAAAAAGTTACTCGAGATCCTCAAAAAAAATCACATTGGTGTAGATGGGATTGTCAAGGACAAAAATCCTACAACTACAAAAACACGGATCATTGGTGAACATCAACAAATGATGCGAATTGATCAAGAGGCAATGGCAGAATTGATTGATTCAAAACTGCTAATTAAAAGAATATCGGCCCTTCTTAATAAGAAACCTTCTATCGTTATTTTGTCCGACTATGCAAAAGGAGTTTTGAGTGAAGCGCTATGTCAAAACGTTATTAAACTTGCAAGATTAAAAAAAATACCAGTATTAGTCGATCCTAAAGGAACTAATTACAATAAATATAAAAATGCAACTGCGATTACTCCAAACAAAAAAGAAGCTATCGAAGCCTGCCACATTCATGTGACAAAAAATACTAACTTTTTAACCCCTCTTCTAAAATTAAAGAAATCTCTTAATTTGCAATTTATTGCCATGACAAAAGGTGAGGAAGGTATTGATTTAATACAAGGCAATACTATTAAAAATTTACCTGCTATAAATCAGCAACAAGTATTTGATGTATCAGGTGCGGGTGATACCGTTATTGCAACTCTTGCAGCGTGTATGATCGCAAAGATGCCTGTTGAAAACTGTCTTAATATTGCAAATGTAGCTGCAGGCATAGTGATTGGAAAATTAGGTACCATTCCTATTTCGCTCCAAGAACTCTTAAAAACTCTAAATTCTCAGCATTCTGAACAAGAGAAAAAAATTCATTCACTCTCAGATCTGATGGAACAAGTCGCAATTTGGAAGAAACAAAAAAAGAAAATTGTATTTACAAACGGCTGTTTTGACATTCTTCATGCGGGCCATGTGACCTATCTTGAAAAAGCAAAAAAATTAGGTGATGTACTTATATTGGCCCTTAATAGTGACTCGTCGGTCACAAAACTAAAAGGCAAATCAAGACCTGTGATTCACCAAGAAGATCGAGCAAGAGTTCTTTCGGCACTTTCTTCTGTAGATAGCATTATCATTTTTAGTGAAACTACACCGCTTCATTTAATAAAAAAAATTCAGCCTGACATTTTGGTTAAAGGTAGCGACTATAAAAAAAATCAAGTTGTGGGCCATCAAGAATTAAAAAAATGGCATGGCAGGGTTGAATTAGTTTCTGTTGTTCCTGGTAGAAGCACGAGTGCTATCATCAAAAAAATCTCTTAAGATTTTGAACCAAAAAAAAATTCTCATTATTGGACCGTCATGGCTTGGCGATATGGTTATCGCACAAAAGCTTTTTAAGGCCATTAAAGATATTTATCCTAATGTTAAGCTTCATGTAGCTTCACCTGCTTGGACCATCCCCTTGGTGTCAAGAATGCCTGAGATTGATAAGTCAATTTCATTACCTTTTAGTCATGGTGAGCTAAACATATCAAAACGCTATCTGATTGCTAAAGCGCTAAGGCATGAAGATTATGCGCAAGCTATTGTCTTAACAAATTCATTTAAATCTGCGCTAATTCCTTTTTTTGCTGGTATTCCAAAGCGCACTGGGTTTTTGGGAGAAATGCGCTTTGGTTTAATTAATGATTGCATTAAAAAAGATCCGGCGCTGTATAGAACAGTTGATCAATATTTAGCGCTTGCACCAAAATCAAAAAATATTAAACCAAGTTTATCTACATACCTGATCTCGAAGCCAAGTCATGGTAAAAAACTTCTTAGAGGTAAATTAAGTTCATCAGATAAAGTCCTCGGCATTGCTCCTGGTGCCGAATACGGAGAGACTAAAAGATGGCCTATTGAATATTTTGCGGATGTGGCTAATGATGCTATACAAAAAGGGTGGAAAGTCATTTCATTAGGTTCAACACACGATCAAGATTTAGGAAAAACCTTAGATCGACTCACAAAGAATAAAGTAATTAATCTCATTGGCAAAACTAAACTTGAAGAAGTTATTGATGTAATGAGTTTATGCCAAACATTTTTAAGTAATGATTCAGGGCTTATGCATGTGGCGGCAAGCTTAAATATTAAACAAGTCGCTATTTTTGGTTCTTCTGACCCTAAAAAAACCCCGCCCTTAAGTCGACATGCAAAATTAGTTTATCTTGGTCTATCATGCAGCCCTTGTTTTGAAAGAATCTGTCCTCTAAAACATACTAATTGCTTAAAGAATATTAAGCCTAGTGAAATTATTAAAAAAATTATTTAGCGATTCAGATCGTCTAGCTTTTGATAGACTTCAATATTATTTTCTTTGCAAAAATGTTTCCATTCAAAAAAATTTGTCCAGTCACTTAAAAAAATAAAATCTAAATTATTCTTCTTCGCAACCTGATAATCATATTTTGAATCACCAATAAATAATGCAGGGGGTTGCCCTGTTGTTTTTTTTAATTCACGCGCCACAATTTCTTCTTTAGAATCAGGGCTGCCAAAAATACCAACATCAAAATATTTTAATAACGATTTCCTAGAAAAAAGACGGATAATCTCTGCTTGATCACCCCCCGATACAATCATCCAGTGAGCCTGTTTTGTTTTTTCTCGAAGCTTTTCGAGACCTTCAGCGATGTCACAATTTTCAAGAAGTCTCTCGACTTCAATGTTTAATTGTCTTAATAGATGATTCATTGACGACTCATCTACTGGTTTTTTAAGTATGTTTTCTAAAAAATATGCGAATTTAATATTTCTAGATATACCTGTAAATTCGATGTGATGGTTAACTAGCCTCATAGCATCTTCTTTGGATGCTCCAAACTCTAAGGCAGTGAGGCGATATGCTTCTATCTTTAGAAAGTTTGAATTTAGAACAACCCCATCACAATCAAATAAGATTGTTTTGTATTGAGAAATAGGTAGCATTATTTTTTAATAATGCTATGGACGTTTAATCGCACTGGCTTCTTTTGCCAGTTTTGTAATTTCAACCCAATTTTTATTTGCAACAAGGTCTTTTGGAGTTAGCCAAGTTCCGCCACAGACAGGCACATTAGGAAGACTTAAAAAGTCTGACGCTGACTGAACAGTTACACCGCCTGTTGGACAAAACTTAACATCCGAAAAAGGACCTGCAAAACCTTTTAAAAGATTAATACCACCTACGGCAACTGCTGGGAAAAGTTTTAAAAAATAATAACCATCATTGTTGGCCATCATCACTTCACTACCTGTGGACACTCCAGGTAATAGAGGTAATCCAATATCCAAGCAATGCTTTCCTATTTCGCTTGTATAGCCTGGACTCACCGCAAACTGACAGCCAATAGATTTTGCAGCTGAAGCATCTGCTTTGGTTCTTACTGTGCCAGCGCCCACAATAGCCTCGGGTAAATGTTTAATAATTCTATCCATGGCCTCAATGGCACATGCAGTTCTTAAAGTTACTTCTAAAACTTTAATACCGCCCTCCAGAAGAGCTTCTGCCATAGGGACTGCATCTTCAACTTTATCAATCACAATAACTGGTATGACTGGTCCATAATTTGCTAAATCTAATGTTTTCATATTGTCCTTATATTATTAAAGCCATGTGACTGCTCCTTCTTCGGCAGACAGCACATTTTTTCTCATACCGGCAAATAACTCGCGGCCAATATCATGGGAATTATCATTTCTAAGTTTGTCTGAGAGCGCTTCGCATTCTCTTTCATGCCATGTATCTTCATCAACTAATACATTAAGAGTGCCTACCAAAGCATTCAATCGAATCGTATCGCCATTACGGATTTTTGCAATAGGTCCATTTGCTGACGCCTCTGGGCTTAAATGAATCGCAGCTGGAATTTTTCCAGAGGCCCCACTCATTCTGCCGTCTGTAACTATCGCTACTTTAAACCCTTTGTTTTGAAGCACAGCTAAAGGTGGCGTAAGTTTATGCAGCTCCGGCATTCCATTTGCTTTAGGTCCCTGGAACCTAACGACTGCTACAAAATCTTTTTCAAGCTCGCCTCGATCGAATGCACTTAGAAGCTCTTCTTGTGTATCAAAAATAATTGCAGGGCCTTCGATAATGTAACGATCTTCTGGTACCGCAGATATTTTAATTACTGAGCGTCCAAGATTACCATTCAATAATTTAAGTCCACCCGATTCACTGAATGGATTGTCTGCAGTTCTGACAATAGTTTCGTCGCCACTTTTTTTAGGAAGATCAGTCCAAATAATTTTTCCATTTTCTTTGCTAGGTTTTTTTGTATATTCTTTTAAGCCGCCTTCGCTCATAGTCATTACATCTGGATACATACACCCAGCCTCAATGAGCTCGCGAATCACAAATGCTGGGCCGCCTGCAGTTTGAAATTCATTGACATCAGCTTTTCCATTTGGATAAACGCTGGCTAACAATGGCGTTGATTTTGCTAGATCATGGAAATCTGTCCAGTCAATAATAATTCCTGCGGCTCTTGCAATTGCAACCCAATGAATAAGATGATTTGTCGATCCACCTGTTGCTAGTAATGCTGCCATCGCATTGACTATAACTCGCTCATCTACTAACTTACCAATAGGCTTGTTATATTTATTTTTAATAATATTTAAAAGTGATTTTACCGACTCTCGAGTAATTTCTTCTCTGATATCGTCACGCGGATGAATGAAGGCAGCGCCTGGAACATGAAGCCCCATAGCTTCCATCAGCATTTGATTACTATTTGCAGTACCATAAAATGTGCACGTGCCTTCTCCATGATAAGCAGCGGACTCAGAGGCTAGTAATTCTTCGCGCCCTACTAATCCTTGCGCATATTTTTCACGCACTTTAGATTTTGAAGTATTGTCGATTCCGGTAGACATTGGTCCTGCTGGAACAAAGATTGTAGGTAAATGTCCAAAATGCAAAGCACCGATTAATAAGCCAGGGACAATCTTGTCGCAAATACCTAACATCAATGCGCCATCAAAAACGTCATGTGATAAAGCAATTGCTGAAGACATCGCAATAGTATCTCGAGAAAATAAACTTAACTCCATGCCTGGCTCACCTTGAGTAATACCATCGCACATAGCGGGCACGCCTCCAGCTACCTGAGCAGTAGCGTCTAGCTTATTTGCTTCATCGCGAATTATTGAAGGATAATTTTCATAAGGCTTATGTGCTGAAAGCATATCGTTATAAGCCGTCACAATCGCAATGTTAGGTTTCTTTTCACTAACAATTCTTAATTTATCATTTTTAGGAAGAGCTGCGATCGCATGCGCTACATTAGCGCAGCCTAGGCGATCTGCTCCGCGCTGTCTTTGAAGCATGGTATCAATACGAGCCAAATAAGCAATGCGTGTTGGCCTACTTTTTTCTTTAATTCTCTCTGTAATTTCGACTATGGAATGTTTCATTAAATAGATTCGTTATGTTGAATGAATAAAAACTTCTTTATATGACAGATTATCCTAGAAACACTCAGTAAGCGTCAAACGATTAAATATGAATTAATTATATAAATCATTTATAGGCATTGATTTATATGAGAAAATTCTCTATATGGTTCGTATACTTATCATTAAAACATCTTCGCTAGGGGATATTATTCACTGTTTGCCTGTGATTAATGATATTAAATATTTTGTTCCTGAGAGCACTATTGATTGGCTAGTAGAAGAATCTTTCGCAGATGTGCCAAGAATTCATCCAGGAGTTAACTCTGTAATCACAATCTCCCTTAGATCTTGGAAAAAAAATCTTGGGGAAAAATCAACGTGGACTGGGCTTTATAAAGCCATTAAAGCTATCCGAGAAAATCATTACGACATCATTATTGATTTTCAAGGCCTTTTAAAAAGTGCTTTTTTTACTTTATTTACTCGTGGCGATATTCATGGTTTTGATAAAGCCTCTATCCGAGAAGCAGCCGCCTCTTACTTTTATAAGCACACTCATACAGTATCAAAGCAAATTCATGCAGTTGTTCGCAATCGAGAATTAGCTTCTAAATGTTTTCAATACGAGTTATTAGATCAGTCAGCTCATTTTGGATTAGAGATTCATAATATTAATAACTTTAATCTTTCGGAGCGCTATGTCGTTCTAATTCACGGTTCGAGCAAAAAATCAAAGCAGTGGCCTATGGAGCATTGGCTCAAAGTCATTCAATTTTTTAATGTTTTAGGCTTAAGGGTACTTTTGCCATGGGGAAGTCTTGACGAATATCATTTTTCAAAAGCACTTCGCAAAGCCTCAACCAATTCTTTGGTGTTACCTAAAATGAATATTAGCAACCTCGCAAATATTATTTCTGGGGCTAAATGTGTCATAGGTGTTGATTCTGGGCTAACGCATCTTGGCAATGCCTTAGGCATCCCAACTGTCGGTCTTTATATGGATAGTAATCCTTATCTCAACGGCGTTTACCCGAACATTAAAGTGCCATCAGTAAATCTAGGAGAAATTGGTATGATTCCTACCCCTGAATCTACGATTTCTCAAATTGAAGCAATTATTTAACTTCTACCCCTTGAAATTTAGTACTTCACCCCCAAATTTGTTCTAACCCGCAATATTTTCAAAAGATTTAAAAGGTAAAAATATGAACGCAGAAGATAAAAACAATGCATCTGAAGATGACTTAGAAAATCATTCAGGCCCATCAGCTTTAAGCAGTCCAGAAGAAAAAATAAAACTTCTGGAGGAAAAGTTAGCCGAAGCTGAAGCGCAGATTCTTTATGTCAAAGCTGAGGGTGAAAACATACGAAAACGCTCTATTGATGATATTGATAAAGCTAGAAAATTTGCATTAGAAAGATTTAGTGGCGAATTACTTTCTGTCAAAGATAGCCTTGATGCTGCCCTTGCTGTTGAAAATGCGAACTTGGAAAGCTATAAGAATGGCGTTGAGCTTACACAAAAACAACTCATCAACGTATTTGAGAAGTTTGGCATCAACGAGATTAATGCATTAGGTGAAAAATTCGATCCCAATCAACATCAGGCGATTAGCATGGTGGAATCAGAAGAAGAACCAAATAAAATTTTAACAGTACTTCAAAAAGGCTACCTATTGAACGAAAGGGTTATAAGACCGGCTTTGGTAACAGTCTCAAAAACTAAAAATACATAAGCTCTTGAAATATTCAAGATCATCCCAATTATAGATTTATGAAATTAAACAGATTTTTTAAGGAAAAAAAATGGCTAAAATTATCGGTATTGACTTAGGAACAACAAACTCTTGTGTAGCTGTCATGGAAGGCGGCAAGCCTAAAGTGATTGAAAATGCAGAAGGCGCTAGAACTACCCCTTCAATTATTGCTTATCAAGATGATGGCGAAATTTTAGTCGGTGCACCAGCAAAAAGACAGGCAGTAACGAATCCAAAAAATACATTATTTGCTGTTAAGCGATTAATTGGCCGCCGTTTTGAAGAAAAAGAAGTGCAAAAAGATATTGGTTTAATGCCATATGAAATTTCAAAGGCAGACAATGGTGACGCATGGGTAACAGTGCGCGATCAAAAAATGGCTCCGCCGCAAATTTCAGCTGAAGTTTTACGAAAAATGAAAAAAACTGCTGAAGACTATTTGGGCGAAGAAGTTACGGAAGCCGTCATTACAGTTCCTGCTTACTTTAATGATAGTCAACGTCAAGCAACTAAGGATGCCGGTCGAATCGCAGGCCTTGAAGTTAAACGTATTATCAATGAGCCTACTGCAGCAGCCCTTGCTTTTGGTTTAGATAAACAAGAAGGTGATCGAAAGATTGCAGTCTACGATTTAGGTGGCGGAACGTTCGACGTATCTATCATTGAAATTTCTACAGTTGATGGCGAACATCAATTCGAAGTGCTTTCTACTAACGGAGATACATTCCTTGGTGGTGAAGACTTTGATAACCGCTTAATAGACTTCTTAGCAGATGAGTTTAAAAAAGAAAATGGGCTCGACCTAAGAAAAGACTTGCTAGCTAAACAGCGTCTAAAAGAGGCAGCTGAAAAAGCAAAGATTGAACTTTCAAGTAGTCAACAAACTGAAGTTAATCTTCCTTACATTACAGCTGACGCAAGCGGCCCAAAACATCTTGTCGTTAAAATCACCCGAGCAAAATTTGAATCTCTTGTTGATGATCTGATCGAAAGAACTATTGAGCCTTGTAAAATTGCAATGAAGGATGCTGGCGTTTCTGGTAGCGACATCGCAGACATTATTTTAGTGGGCGGACAAAGTCGTATGCCTAAAGTCCAAGAAAAAGTAAAAGATATCTTTGGTAAAGAGCCCAGAAAAGATGTGAATCCCGATGAAGCAGTTGCTGTGGGCGCAGCAATTCAGGGCGGCGTTCTTCAAGGCGATGTAAAAGATGTATTGCTTCTTGATGTTACTCCGTTAAGTTTAGGTATTGAAACGCTAGGAAGTGTTATGACTAAACTTATCAAGAAAAACACAACAATTCCTACCAAAGCATCTCAAGTATTCTCAACAGCGGAAGATAACCAAAATGCTGTGACAATTCATGTGCTGCAAGGTGAACGTGAAGTGGCTTCAGGCAATAAAAGTTTAGGTCAATTTAATTTGACTGATATACCTCCAGCACAAAGAGGTATGCCGCAAATTGAAGTAACATTCGATATCGATGCAAACGGTATCCTGCATGTGTCTGCTAAAGATAAAGCTACTGGCAAGGAAAATAAGATTACGATTAAAGCGAATAGCGGACTCAGTGAAGAAGAAATTAAAAAAATGGAAGAAGATGCGATTAAATATGCGGATGAAGACCGTAAAATTCGAGAGCTTGTAGACGCTAAAAACTCTGCGGATGGAATGGTTCACTCAGTAAAAAAATCGATCACTGACCATGGGGATAAATTAGACGCCGCAGAAAAAGAAAAAATTGAAGCCGCGATAAAATCTTTAGAAGAATCCTTAAAATCTGACAACAAAGAAGAGATTGAGACTAAAACAAAAGAGCTTATGGATGCATCACAAAAGCTAGGTGAAAAAATATATGCTGAACAACAAGCACAACAACCTGGCTCTGGCGCTGCTCCTCAAGAGGAAAAAACAGTGGATGCTGAAGTTGTAGATGCTGAATTTGAAGAAGTAAAACAAGATAAAAAAGATAAATAACTTACAACCACTAAAACAACATTAGAATTTCTTATGTTGTTTAGTTTTTTGAAAAAATACCATGGCAACCAAAAAAGATTATTACGAGATTCTTGGTGTATCTCGTGACGCTTCAGAAGAGGAACTAAAAAAAGCTTATCGTAAACTTGCGATGAAACTCCATCCTGATCGCAACCCTGATAATCCAAAAGCCGAAGAAAGTTTTAAAGAAGCCAAAGAGGCTTATGAAATACTTTCGGACTCACAAAAAAGAGCAAGTTACGACCAGTTCGGTCATGCAGGTGTAGACCCAAGCATGGGTGGTCAAGGGTCTGCAGGATTTTCAGACTTTAATGATGCCTTTGGTGATATTTTTGGTGATATTTTTAGCGGTGGCCGTAGTGGTCAAAAATCTAATGTGTATCGAGGAGCCGATCTTCGTTACAACATGGAAGTTAGTCTTGAAGATGCGGCAAAAGGTACGGAAACAAAAATACGCATTCCTGTCATGACCTCTTGTGAGCCATGTAAAGGCACTGGTGCCAAGCCAGGTACACAACCTGTTTCATGTGATACATGTCATGGCCATGGTCAAGTCCGAATGCAACAAGGATTTTTTTCTGTGCAACAAACATGTCCCAAGTGCCACGGTACAGGGAAAATTATCAAGGAGCCATGCACAACTTGTCATGGGGCTAGTCGTGTCAAACAAAACAAAACGCTCTCCGTTAAAATTCCTGCAGGCGTAGATGAAGGTGATCGTATTCGATTATCAGGTGAAGGCGAGTCTGGCATTAATGGCGGCCCGCCAGGAGATCTTTATGTCGTAGTTCATCTTAAAAAGCATGATTTTTTTGAACGTGATGGTGGAAATTTACATTGCGAAATGCCAATCAGCTTTACAACTGCTGCGCTTGGTGGCGAAATTGAGGTACCAACTTTAGACGGTCATGCAAAAATGAAAATTCCTGCTGAAACTCAAACAGGTGCCGTATTTAGATTAAAAGGCAAAGGCATTAAGCCGTTAAGACAAAGTTCGCCTGGCGATCTGCATTGTCATGTTTCTATAGAAACCCCAGTAAAACTAACGGACAGACAAAAAGAATTATTACAAGAACTTGAAGAGATCAATCAATTAGATCGAGGTAAACATAGTCCAAAATCAAAAGGTTGGCTTGATAAAATGAAAGACTTATTTGATTAATTAAAATGTGCCTGCCTGAATTAATTCAATTTTATAGCCATCTGGATCCTCAATAAAAGCAATTACGGTTGACCCATGTTGCATAGGGCCAGCTTCTCGAATAACTTTTCCACCCTTAGCTTTAATTGATTCACAAGCTTTATATGCATCTTCAACTTCAATTGCAACATGCCCAAAAGCATTACCTTTATCATATGTTGTCACACCCCAGTTATAAGTAAGCTCGATCACAGCATGATCTTTTTCATCTCCGAATCCTACAAAGGCTAAAGTAAATTTTCCGTCAGGATATTCATGCCGCCTTAAAAGTTTCATTCCTAAAATATCAGTATAAAACGCTAGAGATTTTTCTAGGTCAGATACGCGAATCATCGTATGAAGAACACGCATCCTTAATTTACTTTCTCGTTTTGAAGTTGATGATATTTAAAGATAAGTTCATCTTGAGACTCGTTATAGTCTGGATGAAGTGGAATGCAATCTACAGGACAGACTTCCTGGCATTGGGGTGTATCGAAATGCCCTACACATTCTGTACATAATTGAGGGTTGATTTCGTAAATATTAATGCCTTGATAGATCGCGCCATTTGGACATTCAGGCTCACATACATCGCAATTGATACATTCATCTGTAATCATTAAAGCCATGATTAACGTCCAGTTTTTTTCATGGCTTCCTTGACGATTGGAGATACAAACTGCTCTATATCCCCCCCTAGGGTAGCCACTTCTCTAACTAAGCTTGAAGACAAGAAAGTAAATTGCTCTGAAGGTGTTAAAAAAAGCGTTTCGACATTTGGATATAATTTTCGATTCATCCCTGCCAATTGAAATTCGTATTCAAAATCAGAGACGGCTCTTAAACCTCTTATGACGACGTGAGCATTCTGTGATTCAACAAATTCCATTAAAAGACCTTTGAACCCAATGACTTCAATTTCCTTATGGTCTGCGAATACAGTCTTGACTAAGCTTACCCTGTCCTCGAACGAGAAAAAGGATTGCTTGCTGGTGTTTCCTGCCACAGCTACGATAACCTTATCAAAAATTTTAGTAGCGCGATGGGCAATGTTTTCATGGCCTAATGTAATAGGGTCGAATGTTCCAGGATAAATAGCAATAGATAAATTAGATTGGGTCATTATTTTTCAATGTAACAAGGTGATAAAAAACATTGCCTGCTTTTCTTTTTTTTAAAAGATTAAATACATTATGTTCTTTTATATCAGTTTCTGATTCAAAGTATATTAGCCCATCCTTTGTTAAATGGTTAGCTAATTGAGGAAATAATTTAGTTTCCCAGCCCTCATTAAAAGGTGGGTCACAAAAAATAATATCAAACTTAGTCACATTTTTATGAAGAAATATAAGCGCATCCATAAATTCAAGATCTGCCTTTTCCGCTTGAAGAAGTTTTTTATTTTCTTGGATCATTTTAAAAACTTGAGGGGATTTCTCGACCATAGTGACACTGCGAGCACCTCGAGAAAGTGCTTCAAATCCAATGACACCAGAACCTGAAAAGAGGTCTAAGCAAATTTTACCTGTCAAATCTTGATCCAACCAATTAAATAAAGTTTCTCTAACTCTGCTTGGTGTAGGTCTCAATCCAGGGGCGTCAATAAAAGAAACATTCTTTCTTTTCCATTGACCACCAATAATTTTTATTTGATTTTTAGTGGTCTTCAAAAACTATTCTGCACCCACAATGATCGTTGTAAGTTTATTAGGATCAATTTTCTTTTTAAATGCAGCCTTTATTTGTTCAGTGCTAACTTTATTAATTTCCTGTATATAATTGTCGATATAGGTAATCGGCAATTTGTAGAAAGCAATCATACTTATATAGTCGACAATTTTTGCATTACTATCAAGTCTTAAAGGAAATCCGCCCACTAAATTTTGTTTTGCAGCAATGAGCTCTTTCTCGCTAGGCCCCTCATCAATAAATTTTTTTATCGTGCTATTTACAATTCTAAGCGCCTCATCTGATTGTTCTTTTTTAGTTTGCAAGCCAATTTCGAGGGGGCCTTCAGCGAAGAGTGGCATAAAATAGCTATATACGCTGTAAACCAGCCCTTTCTTTTCTCTTACCTCTTCTGTTAGTCTTGATACAAAACCGCCACCGCCTAAAATATAATTACCAACGTATAGTGGAAAATAATCTTTTTCTCCACGCTTTAATGCTGGCATGCCCATCAAAATATGCGCTTGTTTTGCAGGGTGCTGTATTTTTTTAATCCCTACATAATTCTGCAATGTTACAGAACCGATACTATGTTTTACATTTCCCTGAGGCAGTCCTTGACTGATAGATTCACTTAAATTTTTAGCCTCCTCAGTACTGAGATCGCCAACAATTACAATTGAAGCTTCAGATGATAAATAATAGTTTTTATAAAATTGCTTTAAGTCTGCTTGGTTTAACTTTTGTAAGGCGTCTATATTGCCGGCTTCATCATGAGCATAAGGATGATCGCCATAAATAGATTTCATAAATTCTAAATTAGCTATTGTCTCTGGCTGCGTCATTGATTGCTTGATGCTTGCAATAATTCTATTTTTTTCTCTATCTATCACTGGAATTGGAAAATCAGGAGCATGAATTACATATTTAAATAGAGTAAGTGCTTTGTCTTTCTGTGGGGTGGAGCTTAATGTTCTTAATTTAAAGTAAGCTCTATCTAGATCAATATCGCCACCAACTGCTGCACCAATATCTGAAAATTCATTGGCTAACTTTTCTTCATTAATGCCTCCCGCCCCTAAATTCATGAGATGGTGAGTTAAATTTGCAAGACCCTCTTTACCCACAGGGTCTTGAGCGCTGCCTGCAAAGAAATTTACATTGATATCAAGTATGGGAAGATCGTGGTTTTCAACAAAAAAAACTTTAGCTCCAGTTTGCGTTTCCCATGTATTAATTTTTAATGTGGCAAAAGAATTTTGCTGAATACATAAAAATAAAAAAATTAGCTGAAAGAATTTAATGAACATGAGGGCGTCCCTTAGGACCTAAATCCTGGGTCATTGGTTGAGGATCAAGGATTGTTAAAGATAAATTATCTCGAATTAAATATTTTGTAGCTACATTCTTTATCTGCTCAGATGTGACACTATTAATTTTTTCAATGTAACCATCACTCAAGTGGAAAGAATAATCCATAGTTTCAAGCTGGCCGATCTCCATGGCCATGCCAAACATTGAATCTTTTTGGTATACGTCACTTGCGATGACAGTCGCCTTGACTCTATCTAACTCTTCTTGTGTCACACCGTCTTTTTTAATTTTCTCAATTTCTTGAAGCAACGCATTTTCAAGTTCATTAATCTTCTTAAAATCATTTGGCGTTCCTTCTAATTCGAATACACTAACTCTTCCTCTTGCGGTTGAGTCATACCCGGCACTTACATTTACTGCTAAACGTTGATTTCTCACAATATTTTGATTAAGCCTTGATGAACTATTGCCAGCGAGAATACTAGACAATACTTCTAGAGCGTAAGGCTCCCAGGAACTTTCATTGTTTCCATTTCGATCACTAAGTGTAGGTACTGGATAACCCATTAAAAGATAGGATAATTCACTTGGCGCTTTAATAATCGATCTTCTTTCTCCAGTTTGCTTAGGTTCGCTTTGTGGCTTTCTTTCAGGAATTTTTTTTGCAGGGATTTTTTCAAAATACTTCTTTGCTAAGCTTAAAACATCGCTAGATTTAATATCACCAACTATCACAAGCGTTGCATTATTAGGTGCGTACCAGTTTCGATACCATTCTCGGGCATCTTCCACATTCATATTTTCTAAATCATTCATCCATCCTACTACTGGCCTGCTATATGGATGTGCCTTAAACACAGTTGCCACAAATTGCTCTTTGACTTGTGCTGTCGGCTTATCCTCAGTTCTCCATCTACGCTCTTCCATGACCACCTTAATTTCCTTATCAAACTCTTCTTTTGATAAATTAAGATTTTCCATACGATCGGCTTCTAGTTTAAATGAAAGCTCAAGATTTGATTTTTCAAGCTGCTGGAAATAACAAGTGTAGTCTGCGCCCGTAAAAGCATTTTCTTTTCCGCCTGCTTGTGCGATAAGCCTTGAAAATTCTCCAGCTTTAATTTTTTTGGTGCCTTTAAACATCATATGCTCAAGCACATGCGCAACCCCGGTCTTCCCATTTACTTCATCAAGACTGCCTGCTCGATACCAAACTTGAGAAACCACTACAGGGGACCGATGATCTTCTCTTACGATAATTTTTAAACCATTGGAAAGTTTAAATTCTGACGTTTGAGCCAAAAGAAAATGTGGAAACAGTAACAGAAAAAATAGAATTTTTTTTAACAAGGCGTCTCATCCTTAAGTGATTTAGCTATTATAATGAATATGATTGTTTCGTAGAGTTTCTTTATCTCATAAAGTTCTTAATATTTTAAAAAATGTTTGAATTCCTAAAAAAAATTATAAAAAAAGATAGCCCAGAAAAGAAACCTGCGGCAAAAAAAGAAGTCGTCAAAAAACCACAAAAAAAGTCAACACCGGCTCCAGCACAAAAAGTTACTAATGCCCCCAAGCTCCCAGAAAAGAAAAAAGCTTTAAAGACTGAGCGCCCAATAAAATCGACTCCTAAAGTTATCGATAAAAAACCTATTGAAATTAAAAAAGAAGAAAAAAAGAGCGGTTTTTTTAGCTTTGCTGACAAGATAAAGAAAGGCCTTACTAAAACCAGAGAAAAATTAACTGCGGAACTTACAACACTATTTACGGGTAAAAAAATAGATGAATCGCTCTTCGAAGAGCTAGAAACCATTTTGCTTACATCTGATGTGGGTATTTCGGCTACCACTTTCCTTCTGGATAGCATTAGAAACTCTGTCAAAAAGAACAATATTGAAAATGCAGATGAAATTAAGGGTTTACTTAAAGAAAAATTACTCCAACTCTTAACTCCTATTGAAAATCCGCTCGTATTAAATGGAACATATCCATTTGTCATTATGGTTGTTGGGGTAAACGGTGCAGGCAAAACAACTACCATTGGAAAGTTAACTAAAATTTTTCTTGATGAAAATAAATCTGTCTTGATTGCTGCGGGTGATACTTTCCGAGCCGCGGCGACAGAGCAGCTTCAAGTTTGGGGTGAAAGAAATAATGTTCATGTTGTTTCACAAGCTTCTGGTGACCCAAGCGCTGTAATTTTTGATGCTATCAATTCTGCAAAAGCAAAAAATATTGATATTGTTATTGCTGATACAGCAGGAAGATTACCCACCCAGAAACATCTGATTGATGAAATTACAAAAATTAAGCGTGTAATTAATAAATGTCATTCGGAAGCCCCCCATGAAATTCTTCTCGTATTGGATGCAAATACAGGCCAAAATGCTATCAGTCAACTCAAAATATTTAATGAGGCTTTAGGTATTACAGGCCTTGCTCTGACTAAACTTGATGGAACAGCCAAAGGTGGTGTAATCGCTGCTATCGCTAAGGAACACCCTACCCCTCTAAGATATATTGGCGTGGGTGAGTCTATAGATGATCTTAAAGTTTTTAATGCGCAGGAATATGTTGATGCACTTTTCTAACATCGGTTTTTATTAATGATTAAATTTGATCAAGTTCATAAAAGATATCCAGGAAACTTAGAAGCGTTACAAAATATTACTTTTGAAATTAATGCTGGCGAACTTGTTTTTGTAACGGGCCCTTCTGGCGCAGGAAAATCTACTTTATTAAAATTAATTACTGCAATTGAACCGCCTTCGCATGGAACAATTATTTTTGAGAATCAAAATCTAAGCCAAATAAAAAGTGATTCTATTCCTTACATTAGAAGAAAATTTGGTTTGGTTTTTCAAGACCATAAACTTCTATATGATCGCAATTGTTATGAAAATATTGCGCTGCCTCTAGAAATTAATGATGTTAGTAGCAACGATATCAAAGGCCGAGTTCGTGCAGCTTTAGACAAAGTCGGTTTACTTAGTAGGGAAAAATCAATGCCAATTAGTTTATCAGGCGGAGAACAACAGCGCCTTGCAATTGCTAGGGCTATCGCTTGCAGGCCCTCCATCCTCCTTGCCGATGAGCCTACAGGAAATTTAGATAAAAAATATGCAGATGAAATTATGAATCTCTTTTACAGTTTTCAAGAGCTTGGTGTGACTGTAATTATAGCAACACATGAAATGCCACTAATTTCAAGAAAACATAAGCAACTTTTTCTACAGGCTGGCAATCTTATTAAAATTACTGAGCAATAAATGAACTATTTCATATCTCATTATCAGATGTTTCTTAAAGCGCTTCAGCGAAGCCATGCGTCCTTACTTACTACACTTATGATGTTTTTAGTTATAGGTGTCACTTTTATATTACCAAGTATATCTTTTCTTATAGTGCAAAATTTAAAATCAATTTCTGAAAATATTCAGCATGAATCACAGGTTAGTATCTTTCTAAAAAAAGACACATCAACTGACGCTAAAAATAAAATTGAAAGAGAATTAAAAAATCGCTCAGAAATTAATAGCTATCATTTTGTCAAAAAAGAAGAAGCTTGGTCTAAGCTACAAAAATCAATGGGCTTTAATGACTCAAACAATGGACTGTCTGAAAATCCCCTTCCCGATGCTTTCTTTATTTCTCCCAATACTGTTAATCCAAATCAAATCGGTGAATTAAAATCCTTTTTAGATACGCTTGATGGTATAGATCAGGTAGTTGTTGATACAGGCTGGGTTAAAAAATTGAACTCAGTGCTTCATTTGGCAAATAAAGCCATTCTTTTGGCTTCCGTTTTACTAGCCTCTATGCTGACGGTAGTGATTGGAAATACAATGCGTCTTCAAATGGCTTCACATCATGAAGAAATTGAACTGAGCAAATTAATCGGTGCTACGAGTCAATTTATTAGAAGGCCTTTTTTATACAGCGGCTTTATTTACGGCCTTGGAGGTGGATTAACTGCTGCCATCACGCTCAAATTAATTGTCATTTTCTTAAATCATAGTGTCATTGAGGTTGAGGCTCTCTATGGGGCTCAATTTATTATTATTGACTTAAAACCTTTGGAATATTTATCCATCATAGGAAGCTCAGCTTTGATCGCTGTGGCTGCATCTTTCATCTCCATAAATCAATCGATTAGGAAATTATAGCGATCTAACCTATTGTATTTATTAGGTTAATCTACTATTTTTGGAACTTTATTAAGCTAGCACTCTCTTATGAAGAGTGCTAAAATTATATTTATTAATGAAGTTTTACAAAGGATTTTATTAAAATGACTTTGGATTTAAGCTTGCCTTCAATTGGATCTGTTGATAGTTACGATCGCTATATGCAGTCCATTAGAGCCATTCCCTCTCTGACCGCAGAAGAAGAGTTAGCTCTTGGCATGCGCCTTAAAACATCAAACGACCTCGAAGCTGCAAAAACACTCATTTTGTCGCACTTAAAATTAGTAGCTAAGGTAGCTAAAGGCTATTCCGGCTATGGGCTGCCTCAATCAGACTTAGTTCAAGAAGGCAATATTGGCCTTATGAAAGCTGTAAAACGATTTGATCCTGAAAGGGGTGTAAGACTTGTATCTTTCGCAATCTTCTGGATTAAAGCTGAAATTCAAGAATATATTGTTAAAAACTGGCGCTTAGTTAAAACGGCAACGACGAAAGCCCAACGTAAATTGTTTTTTAATTTACGAAGCATGAAAAAAACTCTTCAGCCTCTTAAATCTGATGAAATTAATTCGATCGCAAAAGAGCTTAATGTCAAACCTGAAGATGTGCGCGAAATGGAATATCGCTTTAATGGTAATGAAATTTCTCTAGATTACGGATCTGAAGAATCAGAAGACGATGTCTATAGGCCTATTGCTTATCTTAAAGATGAAACGCCTGAGCCATCAGAAAAAATGGAGATAGATCAATCTGAAGGTAATAGTTTATCTTCTCTCAATAAAGCACTTTCATCGCTTGATGAAAGAAGTCGTCTTATTCTGGAGGAAAGGTGGCTTAAGGATAAAGACTCCTCAACACTCCACGAGCTTGCAGACAAACTTGGTGTATCTGCTGAAAGAATTAGACAGATCGAACAAGCAGCAATGAAAAAAATTAAAATGTTAATGCAATCTTCTATTCGTTAATTTTTACCAAAAAAGCCAAAAGACCTCCGATAATATAGTTTTTTTAGGCTTTCCCACAAAGTGACAACAAGTAACGCTAAAATATACCCTTTAGAAATTAAGCTTCATCAAGCATCCAAACTGTTAGAAATTAAATTTAACAATAAAACCGAATGTATGCTTTCGTGCGAATTTCTTCGAGTGCATTCACCATCCGCTGAAGTAAAAGGTCACGGGCCAGGACAAGAAACACTTCAAGTGCATAAAGAAAATGTCGCTATAGAAAATATTGAGGCTGTGGGTCAGTACGCGATTAAATTAATATTTTCGGATGGCCATAATACAGGCATCTATACATGGGATTATCTTTATGAGCTTGCTGCTACATATGATGTGCTCTGGGAAGAGTATTTAAAAAAATTATCTATGGCGGGTATTCAAAGAATAAACACGGATGTCTAATAAAAAAACACATTTTGGCTTCAGTGAAGTAGAAACATCAGAAAAAGCCAGTAAGGTAGCTTCTGTATTCCATTCTGTGGCAACAAATTATGACCTGATGAATGACTTGATGTCATTTGGCATGCATCATATTTGGAAAAAATTTCTTGTAAATACCTCTAACGTAAAGAAGAATGCGCGCATTCTTGATATTGCTGGAGGAACAGCAGACTTGTCTATTCTGCTTGCAAAAAAAATAGGCGCGCAAACAGCCGATTTTAAAGGGCAAATGATACATTCTGATATTAATTTATCTATGCTAAATATTGGTCGTGATAAATTAATTGATCAAGGTATTTTTATACCTTCTATATTATGCGATGCGGAATCACTCCCCTTTCCTGATAATTATTTTGACTGTGTGACCATAGGTTTTGGAATTCGTAATATGACCGATAAAAAGAAAGCATTAAAGGAAATTTATCGCGTTTTGTCTCCGGGCGGAAAAATATTAATTTTAGAATTTTCAAAAGTATGGAAGCCATTGCAATATTTTTATGATCAATTTTCTTTTAAATTACTGCCAAAATTAGGGAAATTATTTGCTAAAGATGAGCCAAGCTATCAATATCTTGTCGAATCTATAAGAATGCATCCCGATCAAGAATCATTAAAAGTCATGATGGAAGAAGAATCCTTCTCCAAAGTTGAATATCTTAATTTATCTTCAGGTGTAGTGGCTATTCATATGGGATACAAGTTTTGATCATTGACACAATTAAATCAAAGCTCACTAATCATTTGTTTCAACAGAATGAGTGGCTGAAGAAAGATCTTTCCAAGCACAAATCAAAATCTATTTTGTTTAATGTAGGTCCTATACATTACGCATTAATAATTAATGAGAGTGGTCTGCCAGAATATAGGGATCATATTGATACTTATGATGCAGAAATTAAATTATCAATTTCGTCAGCGATTGAACTTATGCGTGGAAATAAAAAAGCCCATATTGAAATTAAAGGTGATATCGACTTTGCTACAGCAATGAGTAATCTTTTGAAAGATGTTGAGTGGGATTATGAAGATGATTTAAGTCAGATAATTGGTGATATTCCAGCATATCATCTCGTAAAACTTGGAAAAAAAGTAGTTCACTCCACAAAAAAAACATCATTTAATATAGCGGACACTTTTACAGAGTATTGGCTCGAAGAAAAGCCACTGATTGCAAAGAAAAGATTAGTGGAACAATTTAATAGTGGTGTTGACCGTTTACGATTTGACGTGGATCGTTTAGAGCTTAGACTCAAAAAGCTATGAAGTACTTTAGACTAATTTATATAATCTACATACTTCTTAAGTATAGACTTGAAGAATACATTACATTCAATCGACAACTTAATCTTCTTGCTCGTTTTATCTCGATAATATTTTTCTTTAGGTCACATAAAGAAAATAGAGGCATAAGGCTTAGGCTTGCGCTTGAAAATTTAGGTCCTATTTTCGTTAAATTTGGTCAAATGCTCTCTACTAGAAGGGATCTCATTCCTTTAGATATTGCAGATGAGTTAGCTAAACTTCAAGATCAAGTACCGCCTTTCCCTTATAAAGATGTAGAAGCAATTATTAATGCGTCATATAGCATGCCGTTAGATAAAATTTTCAAAACATTTAACCCAATTCCTATAGCAAGCGCATCGGTTGCCCAAGTGCATTTCGCAACACTTCATGATGGAAAAAATGTTGCAGTTAAAATACTAAGGCCCAATATTAAGCGCGTCATTGATAAAGATATTAATTTACTTTATCTCATTGCCCATATGCTTGAATTAATCTGGTCTGACGGCAAACGATTAAGGCCAAGAGAGGTTGTGGCTGAATTTTCAAAGCATGTTCAATGCGAACTAAACCTTATGTTAGACGCAGCAAATTGCAGTCGTTTAGGTGAAAATTTTAAAGACAAAAAATTGCTTATCGTGCCAGAAGTCTATTGGGATTTCTGTAACGAAGATGTCATGGTGATGGAAAGAATGTATGGCACGCCTATTAGTCATATCGAAACACTTCGAAAGAAAAAAATTGATATTAAACAACTCGCGCGCAATGGTGTAGAAATATTCTTTACCCAAGTATTTAGAGATAGTTTTTTTCACGCAGATATGCATCCTGGGAACATTCAGGTTGCAGATGATGGTCGTTATATCGCTATGGACTTCGGTATCATGGGATCTCTTAGTGAGAATGATAAAAACTATCTAGCACGTAATTTTTTAGCCTTTTTTAAGCGTGACTATCATGACGTAGCACTTGCCCATATCGAATCGGGTTGGGTGCCTAAGAATACCTCTTTGGATGAGTTTGAAAATGCAATACGATCAGTATGTGAGCCTATTTTTAATAAGCCATTAAAAGAAATATCATTTGGTCGCCTTCTTATTAGGCTGTTTCAAACCTCTAGAAGATTTAATATGGAAATTCAGCCTCAACTCACTATGCTGCAAAAAACACTTTTAAATGTAGAAGGTCTTGGTCGAAACCTAGATCCTGATTTAGACTTATGGAAAACAGCCGCCCCATTTTTGAAAAAATATATGTCAGAACAAAAAGGTATTAAACATATTCTAAAGAGTTTAAAAAATGAACTGCCTCACTGGCTTCATTTAACTCCAGAATTGCCAAGACTTATCCATGAATTTCTAGAGCAAAAAAAATATAGCAATAAAAATATAATTAGCCGAGAGGATATTGAGCGTCTCTTGATAGTCCAAAAAAATCAGAATTACTGGTTTAAAATCATAATTACTTTCATTGGAATTACTTTATTGGTAAATTTAGTAGTCTTGTTTTATTTCATTAAATAAATTTAGGGATCTTGAACTTGTTACTCTGGTTTGTAATTGCGTATTGGCTTATCTCTGTGCTTATTGGGCTTTGGGCGGCCAGTAAAGTTCATAACACTCGAGATTTTGCTGTGGCAGGAAGACACTTGCCATTTTATATGGTCACTGCTACTGTTTTTGCGACTTGGTTTGGCTCTGAAGCTGTATTAGGTATACCTGCTACCTTCCTTCAAAGTGGTCTTCATGGAATTGTTGCAGACCCCTTCGGATCCTCTTTATGCCTAATTCTTGTTGGTGTGTTTTTTGCAGCGCCTTTATACCGAATGAACTTATTAACAATTGGTGACTTTTATAAAAGAAGATATACGCACAGCATTGAGGTTCTTACTACTATTGCAATTATCATTTCTTACCTGGGCTGGGTAGGTGCACAAATAAATGCCCTTGGATTAGTATTTAATATTGTTTCAGCAGGCTCAATAAGCAAAATTACTGGTATGTGGATTGGCTCAGGCACTATTCTTATATACACGGTATTTGGTGGTATGTGGGCTGTTGCAGTCACGGACTTGCTTCAGATGATTATTATTTGTTTAGGGATGCTTTTTATCAGCAGCCAAGTTAGTGATATGGCTGGCGGAGTAACTAATGTGTTTCACCATGTAGCGTCAGCTGGAAAATTAAGCTTCTGGCCACCTTTGGATCTTAAAGAAATTCTAGCATTTACAGCAGCCTGGATGACTATGATGTTTGGATCAATTCCCCAACAAGATGTTTTTCAAAGGGTCCAATCTTCCAAAACAATTAAAATCGCAATTTGGGGATCAATATTAGGTGGATGCTTATATTTCTTATTTGCATTTGTTCCTATTTTCTTAGCATCGTCTGCACAAATCATTGATCCTGAAATGGTAGACCGTCTAATAAGCTCTGATCCACAACTCATCTTGCCAACTTTGGTTCTTGATCATGCTCCTCTATTAGCGCAAGTCTTGTTCTTTGGTGCATTATTGTCTGCAATTAAAAGTTGCGCATCGGCAACATTGCTAGCACCGTCCGTGACTTTTACTGAAAACATTTTAAAGCCATTTTTAAGTCGTCGTGGCCATATTAAAGATGAACATTTGCTTCATTGGATGAGAATCGTCACTGTTGTATTTACTTTAATTGTGACGCTTTACGCGATTAATTCTAAATTAAGTATTTTTAAGATGGTTGAAAATGCTTATCAAATTACATTAGTTACAGCATTCATTCCGCTTGCATGCGGCGTTTATTGGAAAAGAGCAACGAATCAAGGCGCTTTGCTTTCAATAGTCTTTGGCCTCGTTACTTGGTTGAGTATTTTGATTTTTATAGACGATCCATTCGTTCCAGCACAATTTGCTGGGCTTATTGCAAGCGTCAGCGGCATGCTTATTGGCTCGCTTGGGCCTAAGCTCTCCTTAAGATTTACTACTCAACATTAATTAATTCTGACATTTAATACAAAAGAAGCTTGAGCGCTGTCCAATTTTTATATTTTCAATAATTGACTTACACTTTCGGCAAGGCTTCCCTTTCCTTCCATAAACATTATAAGTTTGCTGAAAATAACCGGACTGTCCATTCACATTATAAAAATCTTTAAGCGAGCTTCCGCCTAATTCAATCGCTTTTTTTAATGTAGTCTTAATATACTTAACAATCTTTACGCATTCTTTAAGCGTAATATCCTTACCTAATTTACTTGGAAGTACTCCGGCTTTAAATAAGGATTCGCTTGCATATATATTTCCAACGCCTACAACAATATGACCATCCATAATAATATTTTTAATGGGTGATCTTTTATTATGAGCCTTTGCAAATAAATACTCTCCAGTAAATAAGTCTTCTAATGGCTCTGGGCCTAATCTAGCAATTAAAAAATGATCTTTTATGTCTCCAGCTATCCACAAAATAGAGCCAAATCTTCTTGGGTCTGTATACCTTAAAATATTTTCTGAATTATGAAATCCAATATCGACATGATCATGCTTTTGTGGGGGTGTCTCTTTATCTAAAATCTCAAGCCGTCCTGACATACCTAAATGAATCATAAGGCACGCCTTTTCAAACTGAATAAGAATATATTTAGCGCGTCTTTTGACATGAAGTATTTTTTGGTTAGGAAGCGTTTTTTTTAGATGTGATGGAATTGGCCATCTTAAAGATGGATTTCTAACAACGATATTTGAAATGGATTTCTTTACTATAGGCTTGAGACCTATACAGGTAATCTCAACCTCTGGAAGTTCAGGCATAGGGAAATTTATTTTTTAGATTGTTCAATGGGAGGATTCATCATGGTAAATCCAATATCGCTCCCAAAGTGGTAAAGTAGTCCTTCATCTGTTCTATACAATTGCGTTTCCGGTGATTCTTGTATGCGTATAAAGGTAATCTTTTTTCCGTTGGTCGTATGGATATCAAAGCTCCTATATGGAATTCTCAGGTCAATCGAAGATTTCTCAACTGACTTTGCTGGATTTTTAACCCACGTCATATCAAGCCATTCAGCCATCTCATTTTGTTTAATTGCATTACCTTCACTTGCAGTCCAATCATTATTATTACGAGTAACTTTTAATCGTTTAGATTGCCATTGCTCAAGGCGAGAAAAATCAAAATCTTTTATTTGCTCAGATTTACCTAAGGGTGACTTATCAATGAATTCTATAGGCTGCGTTGAAGCGGCTTCTGAATAAGCACCGCTAATCAGATATACATTATCTTTATATAAAAGGTATTGATCTTCTGTTACAGAATTATACGTGCCAAAAATAAACTCCTCTTCTAACCCCTTATGAATTAATTTTAGTTTCACGGTTGGTTTGTCTAAGCCATATTTGACTAAATCATTTGATGGTAATTTTTCACTACTCGATGTTGCTACAATGGAAATAATTTTTTGAACTGAAAATTGATCTGCTCTACCTTTGATAGGCTCAATTATCTCCCAAGATTCAGTATCTTTTTTGAAGATTACTGAGGCTTTTGATGGAAAGTCTACCTTTATAGAATCAAAATCACTTAAGTTGAATGTGCTAATTGCAAATTGTTTCGTTTGTTTTATCTCTGAAGGCTTAAGAAATAAGAAAAGTGAAATCGATAAGACTATCACTAACAAAATAATATTAATTAACCAGCGGTTTTTCATACTTTTAAACTAAGCTTTTCTTCGCTTAAACCAGAACAATATACCTAAGACAAAAAAACCAATCGGTATAAAGTATTCAAAAGTATGAAATACGGTCCATGCAATTATGAATGACATTTTATCGTTAGGAATAGTGACATTGACATCCTTTAACAGCATAGGCTGTATAGAAATCAAATTGTCATCGCCGGATAACCAATTAATCATATTGATACCAAGATCCAAATTGCCGCCATTTGTAATAAATGTATTAGATAAAAAATTGCCATTACCTACCACTACAATTCTTTGGCCCTTTTTCCCATAAGCTCTTTGAAGCGCGACTGCTATGTTAATTGGGCCTGGCTTATCTTTACTTTTATCGAAAGTAGGTTTTTGGTTCGCGATTGCTTGCGAAGACTCGAGCCATCCATTAGGAGAGACCTCTATCAATTTACTAACTTCCCAACCATTATCTAATGTTCCTTTCGCATTCACTTCATGTACATTAGAAAATCGTGTTCCTAGCATAAAGTTTTTAGTAATAGCGTGTTCGCCATAAGAGGAAGCAGAGGCAATATTTTCATTAACTCCTTCCACCTTTTCTGTTGGATCTATCACTTGCCCACTTGAAACGCTTAGTCCAAGGTAAGAAGCAATTTCATCTAACCCATGAAAGTTATTATCATCAAGAAGCCAAAGAAGGTTTCCACCTGACTCTAGGAATTTTTTAATCTTTTTCACTTCTACAGGTGAAATAATTTTTTGTGGGCTTGCAATTACCAGCATGGAGCCATTAAGAGGCACTTCTGATTCTATAGCTAAATTTAAATTAGCAAATTTAAACCCTTTTGATTCTAATTGCTTACCAAATTCACCTACGTCATTATTCTTAAGTCCAATTAAATTTCTTTCGCCATGCCCATCTAAATACATGACCGCTTGTTGGTTTGTTCTTGATAAACGCATAAAGAGATTTGTCATCTCTTGTTCTGCAAAAGGAGGTTTAATATGTTCAGATCTTTTTTGATATTCAACGACAACTTCGCCGTCTTCTTTAATGCCATTTTCCTGTGCTAATTTTGGTTCTTTTATTGGGCTAATAAATTTAATATTGATATCAGGCTTTGTTCTCTGATAACGCATCATAAAATTAATGATGCCTTGTCTAAATGTATCTCCATTATTCACGTCATCTTCGGAAGCAAAGACGGTTAATGTTATAGGACCTTGCATTTGCTTTAATATATTAATACTTCCGGTAGTTAATGTATTTCTATTGGCTTGCGTTATATCTTTAGAAAACCTGTATTGATTCGCAAGAAAGCCTAGTAAAAATATTAAAACAATGAATAGAACTACAAAAAAGCTATTTTGTATGAGAATTTGTAATCTTAATTTTGGATTAACCTTCATAAATTATCCGCGAAGCCTTTCTGCATCAAGACGTCTTATAGTTAATGTCAAGAATGTTGAAATGAACAAAAAGAAATATATTAAATCTGAGGTATCAATCATTCCCCTTGAAAAGCTTTGAAAGTGCTTCATTAAGGATATGTATGCAAACCAGTGATTAGGGTCGCTTGCAAACATGCTTTCAAGAAAAATTAAGGCAAATAATGAGATAAAACTTAAGATGGCGGCAATAATAGGCTGCTTTGTTAAGCTTGAAAAATAAATACCTAACGCAGAAAAGCTTCCTAAAAGAAGCCAAAGGCCAAATGAATTTGCTAATAGATATCCAAAATCTATATCCGACCAAATATTAAGTGTGACGAGCATCGTAAAAATATAAACGATAAGAATACTTAAAAAAATTATCAAACCGACAAATTTACCTAAAACGATTTCAGTTAACGAAATCGGTGCGCTAAATAAAAATGGCAATGTTTGATTACGTCTTTCTTCGCTAATAAGGCGCATTGTCAAAAGAGGGACGGCAAAAAGCATAATATAGCGAGCTATGCCGAACACTGTCTGACCCACAAATATAGTGACCCCAACTCTTTCTGCAGGCCGGACGGCTCCTGACATTACTTCAAAATATTTATTTACCCCGGTGAGATAAAAATTCCCAAGCAAAGCCATAAGAAGGGCCAATATAGTCCATCCCATTGGTGAAGCAAATAAACTCTTAAGCTCTTTTCTTGCGATATTTAAAATCATATTTAGTACTCACTCACATTCATTTAATTTTTTTGTTTCTTTTCAGTTAACTGAACAAAGACATCTTCAAGGCTGGTTTGATCAGGAGCTATTTGAAAAAGGCCCCAGCGATTTTTTACCGATAACTTTATGATAGCCTCTGATGGGGATTGCTTATCTTTAAAGTGAATGCGATACATACGATCTTCTGCCTTTTCAACTTTAATAACGCCTTCGATATCTTTAAGTGTTGAAATAGTGGGTGCTTTTGAAAAGCCCACCATTAACTTATTGCCTTGTCGATGTTGTTTTAATTCATCAATTGACCCATGAAATACTAAATTACCTTTATCAATAATTTGAACACGGTCACAAACCATTTCGACTTCTGGAAGGATATGTGTCGATAAAATTACACTGTGTTTTTGGCCTATTTCCCGAATAAGGGATCTAATTTCTCTAATTTGAATCGGATCGAGTCCTACTGTAGGCTCATCGAGAATCACAACCAATGGATTATGAATAATAGCTTGAGCGATTGCTACACGTTGCTGATAACCATTAGATAAGTTTTCAATTAATCGCTTACTCATATGGCTTAATCCGCATTTTTCTTTCGCAATTTCTACGGCTTTTTTAATTTGCTTGCTTGGAACCCTGTGAAGCCGAGCGGCAATGGTTAAAAATTCATCTACTGTCAGCTCTTTATATATAGGACGCATTTCAGGTAAATACCCTATCAATGCTTTGGCTTCCTTGGGATTTTCAATGATATCAATACCACAAATTTTTACAGTGCCGATCGAAGGGGCTAAATTTCCTGTAAGCATGCGCATCGTGGTCGATTTACCAGCGCCATTAGGTCCCAAAAAACCTAAAACCTCGCCTTTTTCTAGATGAAAACTTACATTTTTAACAGCCTCGCGGCCCCCAAAAAGGCGGGTAAGCTCAATAGCTTCTAAGGTTAAATTTGACATAGATGTTTTTTGAATTTTTATTGAAAAAATGAATCATAGATTATACATATTAAAAATCTTGTTTTGCTTTATTAGGCACTGGATGATTGCTCTCGGCTAAATTATTAGTCAAATTAGTTTAAACTATTGTAGAAATCAAATCTCAGGAATCTTTATGCGTCTGTTTCGAAAATTAACACTTATTACTTTTCTCTTATTCAGTATTTTAGCTAACGCAAAGCCTGACCCGTCAAGTAATGCTGATAATTATACCAATCCTGATCTTGTTTTTAGGCTCTTATTAGCTGAAATCGCCTCTCAACGAGGTGAGCTAAATCTTGCAAGCGAACTCTTTTTGGACTTGGCTAAGCAAACTGATAGTGCTCTTTTAGCTGAACGCGCCACAAGACTCACAGGTTTCACAAGGAATGGCACTATAGCTTTGGAAGCTTCTAAGGTATGGAATGAGCTTAACAAAGACTCTATCGATGCCCAACAAGCATTAAGCGAAATACTTATAGCTAACAATAAGCTTAATGAAGCAAAGCCAATTTTACAAAAATTGCTCCTCAAAGAAAAAACAAGGGCAAGTGGCTTTTTATACCTAAACAGCATGCTTTCGCATGTGTCAGATAAAAAAGCTGTATTAATTTTAGTAACCGATCTTGCTCAGCCTTACCCCAAATTAGCCGAAGCGCATTTTGCGATTGCCCATGCAGCTTGGGTTGGTAAGGATCAAAAAGTTTATGAAAAGGAATTGGCTACTATTAATCAAATAAAGCCAGATTGGGAAATGCCTGCCTTATTTAAAGGACAAATATTAGCCAAAGAAAGTCCTGAAAAAGCCCTTAATTTCTATAGCGACTTCTTAAGTAAATATCCAAAATCAAACGATGTAAGACTTGAATTTGCAAAGTTACTTACAAATGGCCGCAAATTTAATGAGGCAAAAAATGAATTTATAAAACTTGTCAGCGCCTCAAATAGTTCGGCAGAGATTACCCTTGCTGTAGCCTTATTATCAGTTGAACTTGAAGACTATGACCTTGCCGAAAAGTATTTTTTACAAAGCCTTAAAAAAAATCCAAAAGATAAGGATCAAATCTTTATTTATCTTGCAAAGATTTCAGACAAAAAAAATCAAGGAGATGCAGCGATTACTTGGCTCAATAAAGTAGGTGACGGAAATCATTTCATTGAATCAAAATTAATCGCAGCAGAAATCATTGCAAAAAAAGAATCTATCGATAAAGCACTAGTATTTTTAAGCACGTTAAAATCTGATTCACAGGATGAAAAATTGAGCATCGTCCAATTAAAAACATCTTTACTCACGCGCTCAAACCGTCATCAAGAAGCGTTCCAGCTCCTGCAGAATGAAGCGCCTAACTTTGCTCAGTCACCTGAATTTAAATTTGACTATGCACTCCTTGCAGACAAATTAAGTAAATATGACTTGATGGAAAAGCTCTTAAGAGAGGCAATTAAGATTAGGCCTGATTACGCTGTGGCTTACAACGCACTCGGTTATTCTTTTGCTGATAGAAATATTAATTTAGAAGACGCTAAAAAATATATTGAACTTGCCTTGTCAATCTCTCCAAATAATCATTACATCTTAGATAGCATGGGTTGGTTATATTTTAGGCTCGGCAAATTAGAGTCAGCTCTTTCTTTCATACAAAAAGCTTATGATGTTCAGCCAGACCCAGAGATCGCTGCACACCTTGGCGAAATTTTATGGGCTCAAGGTAAGAAAAAAGAAGCCAATGATGTTTTAGAATTGTCACTCCAATCATTTCCAGACAATGAAGTTCTTAAAGAAGCATTTAAAAGACTTCATTAATTCTTAAGAAGCTTTTATTCAATTGAATTTTATTAACATCCCTATGTATGTGGCAGCACTTTTTCTTTCGGGCTGCGCAACATTGAATGATCCATTTGAAATATTTAAAAATCATTCACTTGTCATTGAAACCTCCCAGGTGATTGACGAAAGTCGTTCTATCAACCAATTTTCCATAAAAGCTAAATTTTCTTATTCGCTAGATTCTAAAGGCGCTTCAGGGCGTCTAATTTGGCGCTATGAAAATAATCAGGATGAGATTGATATCTTTTCGCCATTTAATAATCAAGTCGCAAAAATAATTTATTCTTCTAATGACAAGCGCATCATCGATGCAAACGGCAAAGTTTTATCGGGTGAAGACTTTGATCATTACATACAATCTTTATTTGGTAAGAATATTTCACCTGATCTCTTTAGATATCTGATTACAAATAATGCTGATCGAATTAAAAATATGCAAAAAGATGAAAACCAACCTAACCGTACAAATCATTTTTACAATGATGAATGGAATATCTTAATTACTGCTTTCAAAACTCAGGGTGGCTTTGCCATTCCTTCTAAAATATCAATCACCCAAGGTAAATTTAGTTTTAATTTTATTGTGGAAGAGATTATTAACATTGCAGGCAAATAGACTTAAAGAAAATGGGTATCAAGAATTTTTAGCTCCAGCTAAATTAAATTTATTTCTTCATGTATTAAATAAAAGGGCTGATGGTTATCACAATATTCAAACGGTCTTTCAGCTCATCGATCTTTATGACAATATTTTTATTAGAACAAATAGGTCTGGAGTGATCCGTCGCACTTCTGAGCATACCGATATTCAAGAAAGTAATGATTTAAGTATTAAAGCAGCTCTCTTATTAAAACCATTCACAGACAGCCACTCTGGCGCAGATATCTTCGTCAAAAAAACTATCCCTATGGGCGGGGGCCTTGGGGGTGGAAGCTCAGATGCTGCAACAACACTTATTGCTCTCAACGCCTTATGGCAATGCAAATTGACCCAACAGGAATTACAAGGATTAGCCCTTAAGTTGGGTGCCGACGTTCCATTCTTTATTTTTGGTCAAAATGCCTGGGCTGAAGGTGTGGGTGAAAAGCTTACCCCCTTCTCGACCCTGCCCCAAGATTACCTTGTCATAGCCCCTAAGGAGACAGTTTCTACGAGAGAGGTTTTTAAGTCACTTGAATTGACAAAAGACCGGATTCCATTGAAAATAGCAGGCTTTTCCAGTGAATTAGACCCTAGCAATTTGGTCAATGATTTGGAAAAAGGGGTCTTAAAAAAATTTAAAGGAATTGACCTTGTTTTTGACTGGCTAAAACAGTTTGGCCACGCAAAAATGACGGGTTCGGGATCATGTTTTTTTATCCCTCTAAGTTCGGCAGATGAAGGCGCTAAATTAATAGAGAGAAAGCCAGAACATACACTAGGCTTTGTAGTTAAAGGATTAAATAATCACCCTCATTTTAACTTAATGCTGGGCACAGAATAATAATAGGGGAGTCGCCAAGCTGGTTAAGGCACTGGATTTTGATTCCAGCATGCGAAGGTTCGAATCCTTCCTCCCCTGCCATTTTACAGACTGACCATTCATAACTAGGACTGAGACTTTGGATAATAATAGCGTCATGATATTCACAGGCAATGCCAACCCTCTTCTTGCTGAGCAAGTTGCTGGGAGTTTAGGCATTCACCTTGGCCGCGCTGATGTGGGTCGTTTCAGCGATGGAGAAATCATGGTTGAGCTATTAGAGAATGTTCGTGGCAGGGATGTATTTGTTCTTCAATCTACAAGCCATCCAACTAACGATAATTTAATGGAAATTATGGTGATTGTGGATGCATTAAGAAGATCGTCTGCCTCAAGAATAACTGCGGCTATCCCTTATCTTGGCTACTCAAGACAAGACAGAAGACCAAGGTCAGCGCGGGTTGCAATTACGGCTAAAGTTGTAGCAAATATGCTTACAAGTGTTGGGGTAAATAGATTGCTCACTATGGATCTTCACTCTGATCAAATTCAGGGATTTTTTGATATCCCTGTAGATAATATATATGCAACACCAGTGCTTCTTAAGGATTTGCTTGAGCAAAATCATAAAAATCTTGTAGTGGTATCTCCAGATGTTGGTGGCGTCGTGAGGGCAAGAGCGTGCGCTAAACAATTAGGGTCAGATCTTGCAATCATAGATAAGCGAAGGCCAAAACCAAATGTGTCTAAAGTGATGAATATTATTGGTGAAGTGGAAAATAGAACCTGCGTAATTATTGATGACATGGTCGATACTGCAAACACGCTTTGTGAAGCCGCAGCAGCTTTAAAAAATAAGGGTGCTAAAAAAGTGGTTGCATATGCAACTCACCCAATTCTCTCTGGAGATGCAACAAAAATTATTAACGAATCTGAACTAGACGAGTTAGTTGTAACAAATACCATTCCGCTTAATGAAGCAGCAATGGCATGTAAAAAAATTAGGCAACTTAGTGTTGCTGAGCTCTTAGCAGAAACGATTCGTCGTATCAGCCAAGGTGATTCCGTAAGTTCTCTTTTTATGGAATAAAGAATTTGGTCATGTTGACCAATAAACTGCTGCAGTCTGGTCGCGGAATGCAGATTTAAACTAAGGAGTAGTAAATGAAAATCGAAATTAACGCAACAAAACGTGATGTGAAAGGTACGGGTGCGAGCCGCCGTCTTCGCCACGCTGGAAGTATTCCTGGAATCTTATATGGTGGAGGCAAGGACCCAGTCTCACTCGACCTAGAGCACAAATCTTTATTTTTGCAATTTAGACACGAAGCATTTCATGCTTCTATCTTGACGCTTAATCTGGAAGGCAGCAAAGAGTCTGTTTTATTAAGAGATTATCAAATGCATCCTGTAAGAAACACAATTCAGCATATTGATTTTCAACGCGTCAATGAAAACGAAAAAATTCATGTGAAAGTTCCATTCCACTTCGTTAATGCCGAAGTATCACCAGGCGTCAAACTTAACGGCGGTATCGTAGCTCATATCATGACTGAAGCAAATATCTCCTGCTTACCAAAAAATCTTCCTGAATTTATTGAGGTTGATTTGGCAGCGCTTGATATTGGCCAATCAATTCACTTATCACAAATTAAAGTGGTTGAAGGTGTTGAATTCGTTCAGCTCTCCCATGGCAATGATGCGGCAGTTGCATCTGTAGCTAAACCAAGAGCAGTGGTTGAAGAAGTTATAGCTAAACCAGTTGAAGGTGCAGCTGATGCAGCCGCTCCAGCAGCTGATGGTGCTAAGCCAGCTGAAGGCGCAGCCTCAGCTGATGAAGCTAAATCAGATAAAGCTAAGTAATTTAACTTTGATATGAATAAGGCGCACTTGATTTAAAAAAAGTGCGCCTTATTTTTCATATGAACCAAATTAAATTATTTGTAGGCCTTGGAAATCCTGGCGAAAAATATTCAGATACTAGACACAATGCAGGTTTTTGGTGGATTGATCTCGTTGCCCATCAACATAATATCAAGTTAAAAAATAGCGATAAGTTTTTTTCAAGCATTGGAAAGTCATCCAATGCGGATGAAATTTATTTTGCTAAGCCTAGCACTTACATGAATGATAGTGGAAAAGCACTTTCAGCAATTGCAAAGTTTTATAAAATAAATCCAAATGAAATTTTAGTTATTCACGACGATCTTGATATTGACGTCGGTCAAGCCAAACTCAAATTTGGCGGAAGTCATGGCGGGCATAATGGGCTTAAAAGTATTTTTGCATCAATTGGATCTCAAGATTTTTGGCGGTTAAAAATTGGTATTGGGCATCCAGGAGAGAAGCATTTAGTCGTTGATTATGTGCTAAAAAATCCTTCATCTAAAGAGAGAAATCTCATCGATGAATCTTTAGAAACAAGCAGTCAACTTTTTAATGAAATTGCATCAGGTCAATTTGAAAAAGCCATGCTCAATCTTCACACTAACAAATAAAGAAAATAAATTATGAAATGTGGCATTGTCGGACTACCTAACGTTGGAAAATCAACCCTATTCAACGCGATTACTAAAGCAAGTATTGCAGCAGAAAATTATCCATTCTGTACTATTGAACCCAATATAGGCATCGTAGAGGTACCAGATCCTAGAATTGAAAAACTCATAGCAATTGTTAGCCCAGAAAAAACACAGCCAGCAATTGTTGAGTTTGTAGATATTGCAGGGCTTGTAGCTGGAGCATCTAAAGGCGAAGGTCTTGGAAATAAATTCTTAGCTAATATTAGAGAAACAGATGCTATCGTTCATGTAGTTCGCTGCTTTCAAGATGACAACATTGTTCATGTTTCTGGCAAAGTAGATCCCCTCTCTGATATTGAAGTCATTAACACAGAGCTTATCTTGGCTGATATGGAGACTGTGGATAAAACAATTCAACGTGAAAATAAAAAAGCAAAATCTGGAGATAAAGAAGCTATTCAACTAGTTTCAATTCTAACAAAAATTGCAAGTCATCTTGACCAGGGAAAATTGGTTAAAAATTTAAATTTAGATCAAGATGAACTTAAGCTTATAAAGCCGCTTTGTTTGATTACTGTTAAACCTGTCATGTTTGTGGCTAACGTTAATGAAACAGGGTTTACGAATAACCCCATACTTGACTCACTTAAAGCGGTAGCTCAAAAAGATAATCTTCCTGTGATTTCTATATGTGCAAAAATTGAAGCTGAAATTGCAGATTTGGAAGACGAAGATAAAGCAATATTTTTAAGCGAGCTTGGCTTAAAAGAGCCTGGCCTTAATAAAGTAATCCGTTCGGCATATGAATTATTGGGATTACAAACTTATTTCACAGCTGGTGTGAAAGAAGTCAGGGCTTGGACTGTCAAGAAAGGGGCAACAGCTCCTGAGGCAGCTGGTGTTATTCATACAGACTTCGAAAAAGGTTTTATTCGCGCAGAAGTTATTTCTTATAACGATTTTATTACCTACAATGGCGAGCAAAAATCTAAAGAGGCTGGGAAAATGCGTCTGGAAGGTAAAGAGTATATTGTTCAGGATGGAGATGTGATGCATTTCAGGTTTAATGTGTAATGATCAATCTTTGACTTTAAGTGCTTAAAAAAATATAATTCAACGCTTCGTTTGTTTCACAAAAGGGTGATGTAGCTCAGCTGGTTAGAGCGCAGGATTCATAATCCTGAGGTCGAGGGATCGTGACCCTCCATCACCACCATCTTTTAAATGTTTATTTCAGTTTTATATGGCGCTCTTTCATTGAGTTCGTTTGTATATTGATCAATCCCATTCTTTTCTCTCCTTAAAAAATCTTTGATTGCATGCTCAAATTTTTCATCAAAGATTCTATGAAATGAAAATGTATTGAATGGCTCAAAACCTCTTGCAAGTTTATGCTCTCCTTGCGCCCCGCCCTCAAATGCAACAATCCCATTTTCAATACAAAATTCCTGACCTTGATAGTAAGAAAGTTCAAAATGCAGTCCAGGATAAAAATTTTTTGAGCCCCAATATCTTCCATATAAATTTTTATCATCGTAAATAAAAAATGATGCTGCAATAGGAAGATCGCCTTCGTAAGCCAATATCAACAATAAGCTCTCAGGCATACTTTCTTTAATAAGGCTAAAAAAAAGTCTTGTAAGATATGGGTGTGAATGATGATCTTGATAGGTATTAGAGTAACAAGCATAAAAAAAATCTAAATCTGATTCTGTAATTTCCGGGCCTTTTATTTTTTTAATTTTAAGCCCTAAATCTTGAATCTTTTTTCTTTCTTGTTTTATTTTTTTACGCTTATCGTGAGAGAGTTGAGATAAAAATTCTGCAAAATTATTATAATTTTTATTAAACCATTTAAATTGAACCCCTTCTCTTAGCATCCATCTTGTATCTGCAAATATATCTTGCTCGCTCTCGTTGCAAAATAAAATATGACTTGAGGACATTTTATTCTCATAAGCCAGCTCTTCTATTTGTACAACTATATTTTTTTTAATCGATAGATCTAATCCAAAAATTCTAGGTCCAGAAGCTGGGGTAAATGGTATACATGAAGCGATTTTTGGGTAGTAATTTCCCCCATACTTTTGGTAGGCTTCTGCCCATGACCAATCAAATACATATTCTCCGTAGGAGTGTTCTTTTAAAAACATAGGTGAAGCGCCAACGAGTTTACCTTGATCAATGATAATTGCTGGAAAAGGATGCCATCCCGTGCCCTCGCCGATTGACTTAGACGCTTCAAGCGATTGGAAAAATTCAAGCCTTAAAAAAGGATTTGATTTTGTAAGATCATTCCATTCATTTTGATTGAGATTTTTAAAGCTAGATTGAAATTCTAAGCGTGCCATAGTGATCTATTTTAATGAGGATTCACTAAAGATTAATTTATTGGTGTTTTGGTATTTGAGGAGGCTTGATTATTTTTACGTTTGTTAATGTCCAAATGATTTTGTTCAAATTCCTTTGCTAGGAAAGCGAGTTCGTCTAACGATATGACTTCATTTTCATCAAGGTCAAGACGATTAAATTGGCGAGCTACCTGAGGTAAACATTTTGTAGTTTCTGCTAAATCGAGCGTATTGTCATTATCCTCATCGCAAGCAATGAATCTAGACTCCAGGCCTTTTAACATTTCTCTTTGTTTTTCCTCAATGAGACTGCTTTCCTTGCCTGATGATTTTGCGTATAACGAAAGCGCACGTCTAATTCTTGCGCGTTCTTCTGGAGACAATGAGCTGCTGTCCTTCAGCTTATTAAGCTCGCTGGCAACTGATACATTAGTTTCTGACTCAGCCTTTGCTGATTGATTATTTGCTCCGCCAAAAGCCTGTAAAGACAAGCCTAGGAACCCAGCGAAGCAAAACAAAAAATATCTTAAAAAATTATGCAATTGATTGATTTTTATCTAGAAAGGAAGGTTATATTCGAGCCTAAATGTAAATAGTTTATTACAAAAAAATGCATAATTGTTTCTAATTGTAACAATGGATCATTATTACTTTGATGTAAACTGATATATTAAGTTCAACCGGTACCCAGTGACTCGGACTAAAGCCATGGCAACCAATCCAGCATCTATTTTAATTGTTGATGATGATCCAAAAATTAGGGATCTTACGACTCAATATCTTATTGATCAGGGTTTAAATGTGCACGCGGCTAATGGTGGCAAAGAAATGGATGATTTTATAGCGAGTCATCCTGTGAACCTCATCATTCTTGATCTTATGATGCCTGAAGAAAGTGGCCTTGCTATTTGTCAAAGACTAAGGGGGGCGGGAAACTTTACCCCTATTATTATTCTCACGGCGAAAGGGGATGAAATTGATCGCATTGTAGGGCTGGAAATGGGCGCAGATGATTATGTATCAAAGCCATTTAATCCTCGCGAACTTTTAGCACGTATCAATGCTGTTTTAAGGCGAAATGAATTAAAGCAATCTCAGAACGCAATGCCTGAAACCTTGTCGTTCGGCCCCTTTATCTTTAATTCAGATTCAAGAAGTCTCACAAAGAATGGTGCTCCTATTAGCATTACCTCTGGTGAGTTCGAATTGTTAAAAGTATTTATTGATCACCCTCGCCAACCCTTATCGCGCGATCAAATTATGCAGTTAGCAAAAGGGCGTGAACTCGATGTCTTTGACAGAAGTATTGATGTTCAGATTTCAAGATTAAGAAAAATTCTGGAAGAAGATCCTACGAGTCCTAAATTTCTCCAAACGATGTGGGGGTTTGGGTATATTTTTGTTCCAGATGGTGATGCTGCGCATTGAAATTTATTCCTAATACACTTCTCGCTAGATTTCTTATTCTTATCGCAACTGTGCTCATTATTGCGCAAGTTGTTTCAATTCGTATATTTGATTATTTTGAAAGAGGCCCCAGAGCTGAAGCAGTTGCTCAAGAAATTGAAACAGTTATTAATTTCACTAGAGCATCCCTTATATCCTCGCGCGAAGATAAGAGGCTTGAACTTCTCTCTGAGTTGTCGACTAAGGGTGATATTAGAATTTATCCCGCCTATTATTTTGAAGATATTGAACCCTTATCACCAGATCCTTTTTTAAAAGTTGTTGTAGGTAAACTTAAAGAAAGGCTTGGTGAAAATACTATCGTGATTACTAATCACTATGGTATCCCAGGTCTTTGGGTTAGCTTCTCAATTGATCAAGATGAATTTTGGGCGGTGATTCCAACACCAGGCGATAGACCATTCCCATGGCATTGGATTGGTTGGGGTATTATTGTTGCAGGGCTTTCAATCATTGGCGCCTATGCAACTGCCACAAGAATTAATCGTCCACTTAATCTTTTAATTCAAGCCACTGAACAACTGAAGAAAGGGGAGCTTCCTAAAAAACTTCCTTTAGATAGCGTGAGTGAATTTCAAACTATGAGTCAAACATTTAACGAAATGGCAGATGGGCTTAATAAAGTAGAGCAAGAAAGAAAGCTTCTTCTTGCTGGTATTTCGCATGATGTGAGAACGCCACTAACGCGTCTTAGAATAGCTATTGAAATGCTTCCTGAAAAAATAGCCGCTAAACTTAAAAAAAGCATGGAAGAAGATGTCACCGAAATCGACAGTATTCTTAATCAATTTATGGATTATGTTCGCGGCTTCGATCAAGAAATAAAAATATCAACTAATCTTAATGATTTCTTCAATCATCTAAAAGAACAGCACAAAATACTTAATCACAATATTGTGTTGGTCAGTAATCATAAAATACCTATTTTTTATGATATTAGGCCTATTTCATTTAGAAGATTATTTGATAATTTAATTAACAATGCCTTCTCATACTCAAATGGAGAAGTGCTCATTACAGTTAAAAAGAATAAAGATAATATTACGATCAGTATTTTAGATGATGGTCCTGGTATACCACCCGATCAAATCAAGCGATTACTTAAACCATTTGAACGAATGGATGAAGCAAGGGGCAACAGTGAGGGTTGTGGTTTGGGTCTTGCAATTGCTGAACGCATTACACAATCGCACGATGGAAAGCTCATAATCACCAATCGCGCCAAAAAAGGTTTGGAAGTGAAGATCACCCTTCCTTTGGTGAGTGAAAGTTAATTAAACCAATTCAATTTTTTTCTAAGTTTAACTACATTGCCAATAATTATAAGAGAAGGTGATTTTAATTTTTCTCTTTTTACCTTTTGAGCAATATTAGAAAGAGCCCCCGTTATCACTCTCTGATCAGAAGTTGTGCCTTGCTCGACAACGGCGATTGGCAAATCTTTTGGAGCGCCATGTTTTATTAATTCAACACATATCTGTGCAAGCGCTAAAAGCCCCATATAAATCACAATGGTTTGATTAGGCATAGCTAAAGACTGCCATTCAAGCTTAAGAGTCTCATCTTTCATATGTCCCGTCACAAAGGTACATGACTGAGCATAGTCTCTATGTGTTAAGGGAATACCTGCATAGCTTGCAACACCATTAGCAGCAGAAATGCCTGGAACAACTTGAAATGGAATCTTATTCTCCATAAGCATTTCAATTTCTTCTCCCCCTCTTCCAAAGATAAAAGGGTCACCGCCTTTTAAGCGCAAAACACGCATACCTTTTTTTGCCAACTTCACAAGCAACTGATTAATTTTTTCTTGCGATACCGTATGCCGATCTCTTTCTTTGCCTACATAAATAAGCTCCGCATCACGCCTCACAAGATTTAAAACATCTTTGCTAATTAATTTATCATAAACACATACATCAGCACGCTGCATCAAATGGAGAGCTCTAAATGTCAATAAGTCAGGGTCTCCTGGGCCACCTCCCACTAAGAAAACTTCACCTTGTTTCTTTTGCATGTCATTGTTTTTTACCAATGCAATTAATTGCTGGCTAGTTAATTTTTTAGTTTGATTAAGAAACTGTCTTACTAAAGGATGATCAATAAAATTTTCCCAAAAAATTCTTCTTGATTGCGTGGTTTCATATCGGCCTTTAATTACGTCTCTCATAGAGCCCATCACTAGCGCAAGCTTTCCAAAGCTATGGGGAATTAAAGCTTCAATTTTTTCCCGAACAAATTTAGCTAATACAGGAGCATTGCCTTCACTTGAAATAGCAATTAACAAAGGAGATCTATCTATGATAGAGCCCATTGTGAATGTGCAAAGAGAAGGCTCATCAACTACGTTAACTGGAATATTGAGGTTTTGAGCAACCATAGATACAAGTGTATTAACCTTCTTATTATCAGTTGCTGCAACGATAAGAACTGATTGTTTTACATCGTTTTTATCAAACGTCTTGATTTTGACTCTGATTTTTTTCGACTTTTCATAATGCTGTAACTCTTTACATATTTTTGAAGCAACTACAGTAATACTTGCATCTGCTCTAAGAAGCATATCAATCTTTCTTAAAGCAACATCCCCTCCCCCCACAACCAATACTGGTTTGCGAATTAAATTAATAAAAATGGGGAAGCTTTTCATAGCATTATTTTACATCGTCATGGAAAGATAATTCTTATCTAAAATGCAATAATTTACCTGTATTATTAAATACTTAAAGCAACTATACTTAACGCATCTTAATTTTATGCACTACCTATCCTCTTAGCTTTATGCTTAAAAAAGTTTTTATTAAAACATTTGGCTGTCAAATGAATGAGTATGACTCATCCAAAATGCAGGATGTCTTAAATCAAGCACATGCTTCGTCCAAGACTGAAGATCCAAAAGAAGCAGATTTGATTATTTTAAATACTTGCTCTGTGAGAGAAAAAGCTGAAGAAAAAATATATAGTCATCTGGGTGAATATGAAATTCTTAAGAAAAATAATCCAAATCTTCTGATAGCAATTGGGGGTTGTGTTGCAAGTCAGGAAGGCGAAAATATTCTTAAGCGGGCGCCTTTTGTAGATCTTATCTTTGGACCACAAACCCTTCATCGATTGCCAGATTTAGTGAATAAAAGAAAATTGGCTGGCATCCCTCAAGTTGATATCTCTTTTCCTGAAATAGAAAAATTTGATCATTTGCCGCCTCCTAGTGTTTCAGGATCTTCGGCCATGGTTTCAATCATTGAGGGATGCAGTAAATATTGCTCTTTTTGCGTCGTTCCATATACCCGGGGCGAGGAAATTTCAAGGCCATTTGAAGATGTATTAACTGAAATTATTCATCTCAGTTCACTTGGCGTTAAAGAAATCACATTGCTTGGACAGAATGTAAATGCTTATAGATCATTTACCAATAAAGGGGAGCCTGCTGACTTAGCTTTGCTTATCGAATACATTTCAGATATTGAAGATATTCAGCGCATTAGATTTACAACGAGCCATCCTAATGAAATGACTGATAGCCTTATAGAGTGTTTTGGAAAATTTCCAAAGCTTGCAGCGCACCTTCATTTGCCCATCCAATCTGGCTCAGACCGCATATTGGCAGCCATGAAAAGAAATTACACAGCCTTAGAATATAAAAATATTATAAAAAAATTAAGGAAAAATTGTCCTTCAGTTTCGATCAGCTCAGATTTCATTATTGGATTTCCTAACGAAACAGATGCTGATTTTAATCTCACTAAAAAAATCATGAATGAAATTCAATTCGATTTTAGCTTTAGCTTTTTATACAGCCCAAGACCTGGAACTCCCGCATCATATATCCACGATGAAATATCTCATGAAATAAAACTAAAAAGATTGAATGAATTACAATTAATGAATGATGCCCAAGGAAAAGCAATTAGTCATCTTATGCTGGGATCTAAACAACGAATTTTGATTGACGGCGTGTCATGGAAAAACCCAACTGAATTAGCTGGCAAGACAGATAACAACAGAGTGGTAGATATTCAGGCTGACAAATCACTTATCAACCAATTTGTAGACGTTACAATTACCGAAGTTACATCGAAAAGACTTCGCGGGGAAATCATTTAGTATGGGCATGGAATTTAATTTACCTTCTGATAATAACAAACAGCTGGCTAATTTATGTGGTGCATTAGATCAAAATCTCAAGCAAATTGAAGCAGCTCTTGAAGTAGATATTTTAAGGCGCGGCTCAAGTTTTACTGTTAATGGCGCTTCAAAAAATATAAAGGCTGCAGCTATACTCATTCAAAATTTTTACAAAAAAGCAAATGAGCCTATTGAGCTTGAACATATTCAATTAGGACTTGTTGAAATAAATAAATTGAATACAGATATTAAAACTATCGAAAATAACGAACTCAAAACCAAACGAGCTGACCTGAGGGGAAGGACGCCTCGGCAAAATGAATATTTAAAAAACATTCAAGATTTTGATATTACCTTTGGTATTGGTCCTGCAGGGACAGGCAAAACTTATCTAGCGGTTGCAAGTGCAGTGGATGCATTTAACCGAGATAAAATTAAACGCATTGTTTTAGTAAGGCCTGCTGTAGAAGCTGGTGAAAGGTTAGGCTTCCTTCCAGGGGATCTCGCACAAAAAGTTAATCCTTATTTAAGGCCACTTTATGATGCACTCTATGACCTGGCTGGGTACGACAATGTGCATAAAATGATTGATAAAAGTGTGATTGAAATTGCACCTTTAGCTTACATGAGAGGTCGAACACTTAATCAAAGTTTTATTATTCTAGACGAAGCTCAAAATACAACACCTGAACAAATGAAAATGTTTTTAACGCGTATTGGTTTTGGATCGAAAACTGTGATTACTGGTGACATTACTCAAATTGATTTGGCTAAAGGTCAAAAAAGTGGCTTAATTGAAGCAAAAAAAATCTTATCAAAAGTAAAAGGAATTGCATTCACGCATTTCTTATCTGAAGATGTAGTTAGACATCCCCTCGTTCAGAAAATTATTAATGCTTATGAAAATTTTGAAAGAAAAGAAAGTAAGTAATTTAATCTAATGCAATCTAAACCAATTATTTCAATTCAGGACATGGTGCACAAAAAATCTATATTAAAGAAAACACAATGTCTTAATTGGCTAGCACCTGTAATTGATAAAAATGCTGAAATAACGATTAGAATTGTAGATAGTGATGAGTCAAAAAGCTTAAATACTATGTATCGCAAAAAAAAATACTCAACTAACGTCCTTTCTTTTCTGATTGATGACACCTCTCATCTCATTGGGGATATTGTTCTTTGCGCTCCGATTATTGAAAAAGAAGCGCATGAGCAAGCAAAAAGTATTGAAGCGCATTACGCACACCTTATCATTCATGGAGCGCTACATTTGTATGGCTATGACCACGAAAATAAAAAAGATGCTGATATGATGGAAGCTAAAGAAATTAAAATTTTATCCGGTCTAGGTTTCAAAAACCCTTACCTTATTGAGGAAAGCAAGTCGCGATGAGCGAATCAAAAAAATCTAAACTGATCGAGCGACTTAGTCATTTTCTTCTCAGAGAACCAGAGGATCGTGAACAGCTTTTTGAGTTACTCAAGTCTTCTTATGAAAAGAATTTAATGGATGCTGACTCGCTTTCAATGATTGAAGGTGTCTTGCAGGTGTCTGATATCCAGGTCAGAGATATTATGATTCCAAGGTCTCAGATGGATATGATTGATATTTCACATCCACCAGAAAAATTTATTCCATTTATTATTCAAACAGCTCATTCTAGATTTCCTGTCATTGAAGATGATAAAAATGATGTTATTGGTATTTTGTTAGCTAAGGATCTTCTTAAATACTATGCGGGCGATGATTTTGAAATTCGAGATATGTTGCGGCCTGCTGTGTTTATTCCAGAGTCTAAAAGGCTTAATGTTTTACTAAAAGAGTTTAGGGGCAGCAGAAATCATATTGCTATTGTTGTGGATGAGTATGGCGGCGTTTCAGGTATGGTAACAATTGAAGATGTATTAGAACAAATTGTTGGTGAGATTGAAGACGAATTTGATTTTGATGAAACTGAAGATAATATTATTCAAGACACAGATGGTCGCTATCGCGTTAAAGCTTCAACAGAAATAGAAGACTTTAATGAATATTTTAAGTCTAAATTTAGTAACGAAGAATTTTCGACCATTGGCGGCCTAATTATTCATGCATTTGGGCATCTGCCAAAAAGAGATGAGAAAATTACTTTTCAGGGCTTTAAGATTACTATTTTAAGGGCTGATAGCAGGAAACTCTATTCAATGCTTCTTGAAATTGATACTCCAGCAAAGACTGTATAATTTTTGAACTAATCGATCTTTCTTATTTCAAATTGGTTTAGGACGCGCGTATGAAAAAACTTTTTTTAGCTATTCTTTTGATATCTTCCCCTTGTGCTTATGCCATAGAGCCCATTATTGATAAAAGCACTCTTCCTGTGGACGAAAAAGCTTTTATCGATGTGATCAGTCGCTTTAATAAAGATGAAATTCTCCAGGCATTGGGTGAGCCTTCATACAAAGAAGATATCAAGATGAAATCTTCCGAGGCAATTGTAGGTTCCGTTTGGCAATACCATCATATTAATACTGCCGAGGATGGTAGCTATTACCCGACTACAGAATTAGATTTCCTAGATGAATTTGTAGAAACCGTTGTATTTCAAAATAATAATGGCGAGCCGTCAGGAAGCCCTTCTCAAACTTATAAGATTCAAAAGCCTTAATTACTTTTAAGGCTTTATTCTCAATAATT
>CAIWQV010000014.1 GCA_903914945.1 uncultured Methylophilaceae bacterium | reverse complement strand
TCAGGCATTTTTAACTTTTCCATAATGGCTGACACTCGGTCGGAAGCAAATATTCTTAATAGTGAGTCTTCGAGTGATAAGTAAAAACGACTTGAACCTGGGTCACCTTGTCTACCTGCGCGGCCACGTAATTGATTATCTACGCGACGAGACTCATGTCTTTCAGTGCCTATAATATGAAGCCCGCCTGCTTTAACAACCAAATTATTTTGTTCTTTCCATGCTTCTTTAATCGTTTTAATGTCTTTTTCTTTTTTATTTTCGGTCAGTTTGTCATTCAACTTAATTTCATGAATATCAGTTTCAATACTGCCACCAAGCACAATATCTGTTCCGCGTCCCGCCATATTTGTTGCAATCGTAATCATGCCTGGACGTCCAGCTTGCGCAATAATATGCGCTTCTTTTTCATGATGTTTAGCGTTCAATACTTGATGTTTTAATTTTGCTTTTGTAAGTAATTCAGAGATAAGTTCTGAATTTTCAATTGATGTTGTGCCGACAAGAACAGGTTGATCTGCTTTTTGACATGCTTTAATGTCTTCAATCACTGCCGCATATCGCTCTTGTGAAGTGCGATAGACTTTATCCATCATATCTTTTCTTTGCGTCATACGATGAGGAGGAATAATAATCGTTTCTAAACCATAGATTTGATTAAATTCGTAAGCTTCAGTATCTGCAGTACCTGTCATCCCAGATAATTTTTGATACATCCTAAAATAATTTTGGAAGGTAATCGATGCTAATGTTTGATTTTCTTTTTGTATCTCAACCCCTTCTTTAGCTTCAACAGCTTGGTGAATGCCTTCTGACCATCTTCGACCAGGCATCATTCTTCCCGTGAACTCATCTACAATGATGATGCTATTGTCTTTTACAACATAGTGTTGATCTTTATTAAAAAGATTCCGTGCTTTTAATGATGCGTTGATGTGGTGAACAAGTGAGATATTTGTAGCATCATATAAGCTCGATTGTTCTGACAAAAGCCCTGCCTTGATCAGTAGCTTTTCAACATTTTCATGGCCATTTTCTGAAAGAATCACTTGATGTGCTTTTTCATCAACCCAGTAATCGCCAGTTTCTTCTTCAGTTTTTTGTCTTGAAAGTTTGCCAACGACGATATTAATTTTAGTATAAAGATCAATATTGTCTTCAGCTTGACCAGAAATGATGAGTGGCGTTCTTGCTTCGTCGATCAATATAGAATCTACTTCATCGACCAAACCATAATGTAATTTTCTTTGAACTCGTTCTTCTTTAGAGAAGATCATGTTATCTCTCAGATAATCAAAACCAAACTCATTGTTCGTACCATAGGTAATATCAGCGTCATAGGCTTTTTTCTTCTCTTCGCCTGAAATATTAGATAAATTAATACCTACCTCCAGCCCTAAGAATCTATAAATCTGCCCCATCCATTCTGCATCTCGTTTTGCAAGATAATCATTCACAGTAATAACGTGAACACCTTTACCTTCAAGTGCGTTTAAATAAGTAGGTAATGTTGCAACAAGCGTTTTACCCTCGCCGGTTCGCATTTCTGAAATTTTTCCATTATGAAGCGCCATGCCACCAACAAGCTGTACATCAAAATGACGCATTTCTAATACGCGTCGACTTGCTTCTCTCACAACGGCAAAAGCTTCAACTAATAAATCATCAAGTGCCTGCCCTTGTTTAAGGCGGTTTTTAAATTCTGTAGTTTTAGCTTTCAGTGCTGCATCACTAAGTTTCTTAGTTGCATCTTCAAGCGCATTTATTTGCGTGACTTTTTTGCCATACTCTTTAAGCAGCCTGTCGTTTCTACTTCCAAATAAATTCTGAACAATGGTCTTTAACATAATATAAATATTCTTAATCGAGAGTGTTTGAAATAATTAATACTGAAGATATTTTCGAGGGTCAAGTGATTCGCCATTCATTCTAATTTCATAATGGAGATGTGGCCCTGTGGATCTTCCGGTATTTCCTACAAGCGCTATAACTTGATTCTTTTTAATACGATCACCTTCTTTAACTAATAATTTGGATGCATGCGCATATCGCGTCTCAAGACCAGACCCATGAGAAATACGCACCATATTGCCATATTCTGGAGTAACTTCAGCAGCAATCACGATGCCTGCAGCTGTCGCTTTAATGGGCTGACCGACCTCTGAACTAAAATCTAACCCTTCATGAAAGGCCCTTACACCTAAGAAAGGGTCAACTCTCCAACCATAACTAGATGAATTATAAGGGGCATTCACAGGCGTAGCATTAGGCAAAGTATCCTTTAATACGGTTTGTTTTAAATAGATAGCCTCTAAATTATTGAAGTGCTCTTCATGTTTTTCAATATTAAGTGTCAGTTGATTAATAAAGGCTTGAAGCTCGGATTCAGAAAAATTTTTCTCACTGACAAAGGGGCCTCCCTGACCTGGCGCTTTAGCAGGGTCGGCTTTGGGTAGCTTTTGATTTGGCTTCAATTTTTCTTTAGAAAAATCTTGAAGTCTTTGGGCTTGATTATCAATACGAATCAATCTTGCCTGAAGCTCTCCGATTTGGCTTGCGTAGACATCCAAATTCTTTTGAAAACTGCCTAGGTTAAGGTCAAGCTTAAGGTTTATTAATGATTTTTTCTCTTCATTATCGCCATTATATTTTGAGTCAAGCCAGTTAATAGCTTGAATGAGGGCGATGAACAGCAAAAAGATTATGGCAATAAAAGTCATTGCATGGATACTTTTTGGCTTTGATGTACTATTTGTTACAAAGATAATTCGCATTGAGCTCTAAAATTTAGCCTAAATAATAGATAATTATAACTTATGAAGCCCGTGAACAAGCTTTTGGAAAGTGAAGTATTTTCCTTAATTAGAGAGAAAAATCGCTCTATTTCTAGCTATCAAAAGCTATGGGCCATCAAAGCGCCGAGTAAATTATCCCCTCTCTCTCATGTTGGAGGAATCCAAAATGATATTTTGACTGTATACGTTGAAAATAGTGGTATTGCGAGTAAATTAAAATTTATTGAATCCACGCTAGTAAGAGACTTAAATGAGTCGATTCAAAAAGAAATACCTTATGCCAACCCAATTAAATCCTTAAAAATAAAATTAATTATTAAGAATTCAAAAGCCGTTCCTTTAAGGTCAAAAAGTATATCTGCTCAAGCTAAGCTTGCTTTTGAAAATTTATTAAATCATCTTGAGGAATCGCCTTTAAAACATCGCCTCATTAAGCTCATTAAGAATCATGCAGATAATGACTGAACTTATTATTCTGATTCTCACTGGCAGCTTCATAGGAATTCTATCAGGCCTGCTAGGTATTGGTGGCGGCCTTATTATTGTGCCGCTGCTTACTTTTGTTTTAATGCATTTTCATGATGTAGCATTTAATCAAGCCATGATAATGGCTATTGGGACGTCACTCGCATCGATTATTTTTACAGCGGCTATGTCGAGTTACTTTCATAAAAAAAGAAATAATATGGACTGGTCTATAGCAGTAAATTACATTCCTGGCGTTTTATTAGGCGCCTCTATCATGGCTTTAATCATCCCACATTTAAACATTGCATTTATTAAACATTCATTCGTCATCTACACTTTTATTGCTGCTTATGAGGTCGTTAAATCGCCAAAAATAAAAAGTTTAGTTCAGTTACCAACCCTTATATTGGCTAACTTTTATGGATTTATCATAGGCTCTATTTCAACAATGATTGGGATTGGGGGTGGCACGATGTTTGTTCCTTATTTTATTTACCATAAAGTTAATCCCCGACTTGCTGTTGCACTTTCGAGCTCTTTGGGTATTTTTATAGGCCTAGGTGCCACATTTGGATTTATAAAAAATGGCTTACATGTTAACCATTTGCCACAATTTAGTATTGGGTATATTTATTTGCCTGGCCTTTTAATAATCACCTCATCAAGTCTCATTTTTGTGAGGCTTGCTACAAAATGGATTCATCAAATTTCTGTTTTATCTTTAAAAAGAATATTTGCCTGTCTATTATTTTTAATCGGCTTGTCAATGCTTTTTACAGGGTAATCTTTAATTAAAAGATGTAGTTTTATAGTGACAAAGTTATTCAATGTGATAATTTATTGCTTAAGTTTTTCATTTTTAAGATTTCCAAAATTTAGGAGAATGTATGTCAGAACTTAACCTTATTATTGGTGCAGCGCTATTAGCAATTCTTTATGGTGCGGTCATGAGCGCCTGGATATTTAAACTTCCTGCAGGTAATGCAAAAATGCAAGCTATTGCTCTTGCAATTCAAGAAGGTGCTAAAGCCTATCTTGCAAGACAATATAAAGCCATTGCAATTGTAGGTGTCGTGTTAGCCTTGCTTATTGGTATCTTTATATCAAAAGATACCGCAATAGGTTTTGTGATTGGTGCAGTGCTCTCTGGTGCCTGCGGATTTATTGGTATGAACGTATCCGTGAAGGCTAACGTTAGAACAGCGCAAGCAGCTACAAAAGGTATCGTTCCGGCACTTGATGTTGCTTTCAAAGGTGGCGCTATTACAGGTCTCTTAGTTGTAGGTCTTGGTTTACTTGGCGTCACAGGTTTTTATATGTACCTGGGTGGCGCTGAAGCAACTAATTTAAATCCTCTAATTGGACTCGCTTTTGGGTCGTCACTTATTTCAATTTTTGCCCGTTTAGGTGGCGGTATTTTTACCAAGGGCGCTGACGTAGGTGCTGACTTAGTGGGTAAAGTTGAAGCTGGTATTCCAGAAGATGACCCAAGAAATCCTGCTGTGATTGCAGATAATGTTGGAGATAATGTTGGAGATTGCGCAGGTATGGCAGCAGATTTATTCGAAACTTATGCGGTAACTCTAATTGCAACTATGCTCCTTGGCGGGCTTGTGATTACAAATAATGGTGCAAGCGGAATTATTTATCCACTTCTATTAGGTGCGGCTTCTATCGTGACATCGATTGTTGGATGTTTCTTTGTTAGAGCTACGCCTAAAATGAAAAATGTAATGCCTGCTTTATATAAAGGTTTAATCGTAGCCGGGGGACTTTCTCTTATAGCTTTCTACTATGTAACAAACTTTGTATTTCCTGAAGGTGTTTCAATCCAAAACGTAAACGTTTCATCTATGGCTTTATTTCAAGCATGTATCGTAGGCTTGGTATTAACGGCAGCTTTGGTTTGGATTACGGAATATTATACGGGCACAGATTATGAGCCGGTAAGGCACGTTGCACGCGCTTCTAAAACAGGTCACGCAACAAACATTATTGCTGGCATTGGTATTTCAATGAAATCAACAGCCTTGCCAGTCATATCTGTTTGTATTGCAATTTTCGTATCTCATCATCTTGCAGGTCTTTATGGCGTCGCAGTTGCTGCTACATCGATGTTAAGTATGGCTGGTATTATCGTTGCATTAGATGCATATGGTCCAATTACCGATAACGCAGGAGGTATTGCTGAAATGGCTGGCTTACCTAAAAGCGTTCGTGATGTAACTGATCCATTAGATGCAGTTGGAAATACAACTAAAGCAGTCACTAAAGGATATGCAATTGGATCAGCCGGCCTTGCAGCGCTTGTTCTTTTTGCAGACTACACACATAAATTGGAATCTGTAGGTATTGCAACCACATTTGATCTAAGTGACCCGTTAGTTATTATTGGATTAATTATTGGCGGTCTTATTCCTTACCTTTTTGCGGCGATGGCCATGGAAGCTGTGGGAAGAGCTGCAGGTGCAGTGGTTGAAGAAGTTAGACGTCAATTCAAAACTATCAAAGGCATCATGACTGGTAAAGCTAAGCCTGATTATGCTCGTGCCGTTGATATGTTAACGACAGCAGCTATTAAGGAAATGATTGTGCCTTCGTTACTTCCTGTTGCAATCCCAATTGCTGTGGGCTTAACCTTAGGCCCCAAAGCATTAGGCGGCCTTCTCATGGGAACGATTGTGACTGGTTTATTTGTAGCTATCTCGATGTGCACAGGCGGTGGCGCTTGGGATAATGCAAAGAAATATATTGAAGATGGTAATCATGGTGGTAAAGGTTCAGAAGCCCACAAAGCATCTATTACAGGAGATACCGTAGGTGACCCTTATAAAGATACTGCTGGCCCTGCTATTAATCCGCTTATTAAAATTATTAATATTGTGGCTCTTCTCATCGTGCCACTTCTTTAATTGATAAATAAAAAAAGGCACCTTAATTAAGGTGCCTTTTTTATTAAATTCAACTTACTTTTTAATGTCTTGGCCTGTAAGTTTTTTAAAGGCTTCTAAATATTTTTGGCTTGTTTTTCTAATAACATCTTCTGGTAATGAGGGTGGCGGTGGTGTTTTATTCCATCCACTATTTTCTAACCAGTCCCTAATAAATTGTTTATCAAAACTTGGTTGAGAGGCGCCTTCGCTATAGCTATCTAGTGGCCAAAACCGAGAAGAGTCTGGTGTTAATATTTCATCAATAAGCACTAAATGATTTTCATCATCCAAACCAAATTCAAATTTAGTATCCGCAATAATAATGCCCTTTGTAAGAGCGAAGGTTGATGCTTCTTGATATAACTTAATACTAATTTCTTGAATGCGTGATGCAACTTCTTTTCCGACACGAGCTTCGCATTCCTCATACGAAATGTTTTCATCATGCTTGCCAACTGCTTCTTTACTGGAAGGTGTAAATATAGGTTCAGGTAATTTTGCAGACTCTTTTAAACCTTGTGGAAGTTTAATGCCACATACTGATTGTGTTTTTTGATAATCTTTCCAGCCACTTCCTGATAAATAACCTCGGACAATTGCTTCAATAGGTAACGCCCTTAATTTTCGCGCCACAATGGCACGATTTTTTACTTGAATTACTTCATTTTCAGCTACAACACTTTCCGGTGTAATTCCAGACAAATGATTTGCGACGACATAGGAAAGTTTATTAAACCAAAAGTTAGCCATTTGCGTAAGAACAAATCCCTTAAATGGAATAGGTTCGCTCATCACAACGTCAAATGCAGATAATCTATCTGTTGTAATAATCAATAGATGTTTATCATCAACCTCATAAATATCTCTCACCTTGCCTTTATGCAGCAATGGCAGGCTCTTAATTGATGCTTCTATTAACCGATTTTCACTCATTTAAAATCTTCTTTCTAAAATTTCAATTGCAGGAAGTTTTTTGCCTTCTGCGAACTCTAAAAATGCGCCACCAGCTGTTGAGATATATGAAATATCTTTTGCAACATTAAATTTTTCTATCGCAGCAATAGTGTCGCCACCACCTGCCAATGAAAATGCAGATGCGTCAGCAATTGTTCGTGTCATTGTTTCGGTGCCTTTTGCAAACTGATCAAATTCAAATACACCGATGGGGCCGTTCCAAATAATAGTTTTTGCATTGCGGATGCATTTCACAATTTCATTCACTGAGTCTTTGCCTAAGTCAAAAATCATGTCATCTTTGCTAACATCTTTAATATTTTTTGTTATTGCTTCTTCATTTGCATCTAATTTCTTACCGCAAACTACATCTGAAATAACAGGTAACGATGCTCCTCTCTTAGATAATTTATCTATAATTTTTTTTGCTGCAGGTACTAGCTCTTTTTCATACATGGAGCTGCCTACTTCAAACCCCATCGCCTTGATAAAAGTATTTGCAATTCCACCCCCAACAATTAGCTGATCAACTTTGTCAGACAATGTATCTAATATACTTAGCTTAGATGAAACTTTGCTGCCACCTACAATAGCTATCAGTGGTCTTGAAGGGTTTAATAGGGCTTTCTCAAGAGCATCTAGCTCAGCCAAAAATAAAATACCTGCACATGCGATACCTATGTGTTCTGCAATGCCGTAAGTTGATGCCTCTTTCCGATGGGCTGTTCCAAATGCATCCATGACAAAAATATCTGCGAGTGAGGCATATTTTTTTGCTAAAACTTCTTCATTTCGTTTTTCACCAATATTAAATCTACAATTCTCTAAAACTATTAGCTGGCCTGGAGTTATATCAAAGGGTGTATTAACCCAATTTGACACAAGGCGCACAGGATAATCAAGATGATTTTTTAAGAAATCCACCACGGGCTTTAATGAATCATTCTCATTAAATTTTCCTTCTTCAGGCCTGCCTAGATGGGACGTCACCATAACACTGGCGCCTTTTTGAAGTGCGAATGTAATGCTCGGAATAGAAGCTAGAATTCTTTTAGGGGAAGTAATTTTTCCATCTTGAATAGGAACATTCAAGTCAGAGCGAATAAAAACTCTTTTATCTTTAAGATTTAAATCGACTAATCTTTTGATGTTCATTAATCAAATATTATTTGGCAGCTATCATGGCTATAGCTGTATCAATCATACGGCAACTAAATCCCCACTCGTTGTCATACCATCCAAAAACTTTTACGAGCAATCCATCTTCACTTACTCTAGTGAGATTAGCATCAAAATAAGATGATGCTTCTGTATGATTAAAATCAATGGATACCAAAGGCTCGTCATTGTAAATTAATATACCTTTTAATGCGCCTTGGTTAGCTGCTTCTTTCATAATGCGATTTACTTCTTCTTTTGATGTCACTTTTTTAGGTGTAAAAGTAAGCTCTACTAACGACACATTTAATGTTGGAACTCTAATTGCAATACCATCAAGCTTACCTTTTAATTCAGGTATCACCAATGCAACACTCTCTGCAGCGCCTGTTTTAGTGGGAATCATAGAAGTTGTTGCAGAACGTGCTCTTCTTAGATCCTTATGTTGATTGTCGTTTAAATATTGGTCGTTTGTATATGAGTGAATAGTTGTCATAAGCCCTGTGACAATCCCAAGTTTTTCATGTAGTGGTTTTACTATTGGCGCCAAGCCATTTGTTGTGCAAGAAGCGTTCGATACAACAAGGTCAGAAGCTTTTAAAATTTGATGGTTTACGCCGTAAACAATAGTTGCATCGACATCTTTATCCCCTGGCGAAGAAATTAATACTTTTTTAGCGCCTTGTTTCAAATGTATAGTCGATTTTTCTTTGCTAGTAAATGCGCCGGTACATTCCATGACTACGTCTACATTTAAATCGCCCCAAGGCAAGTCCTCAGGATTTCTTGTGCTATAAAATTTAATAATATCGCCATTTATAATAATTTCATGATCATTTGTTTTGATATCAGCATTAAATTTTCCATGCGCGCTATCGTATTTTAATAAATGAGCATTAGATGCTGTATCACCGCGACTCGCATTGATGGCAACTACTTTAATATCCTGATGATTTAACTCATAAATCGCTCTTAATATTAAACGGCCTATTCTTCCAAATCCTGTGATTGCTATCTTAACTGTCATAAAGATTTCCTCGGTAAAAAATAAGGCATCTCAAATTTGAGATGCCTTATTAAATTTACTCAATAATAATTACAGAATTGATTTAACAGTTGAAACGACATTTTCTACTGTAAATCCAAAGTGTTTAAATAATGCGCCGCCAGGAGCTGATTCGCCAAAAGTATCAATACCGACAGCTGCACCATCTAGACCAATATATTTTCTCCAGAAATCGGTAACACCTGCTTCGATCGATACGCGTTTTACACCTGTAGTTAATACGCTATCTTTGTAGGCCTGATCTTGACGATCAAATACATTTGTTGATGGCATAGAAACAATGCGCGCTTTAATGTTTTGCTCTTTTAATGCTGCTTGTGACTTCAATGCAAGATCCACTTCTGACCCAGTTGCAATAAGGATCACATCTGCTTTGCCACCTTCTGCTTCTGCTAAGACGTAACCACCTTTGCGAATTAAATCTATTTGTGCATCAGTTCTTTTTGTAAACGAAGTATTTTGTCGACTTAAGACTAAGCTCGTTGGATTATGAATACTTTCAACAGCTACTACCCATGCCACTGCAGTTTCTGTTGAATCTGCTGGTCTCCAAACATCCATTCTTGGAATGTAGCGAAGACCTGAAGTAGTTTCAATTGGTTGATGTGTAGGGCCGTCTTCACCTTGACCGATTGAATCGTGCGTTAACACATAGATCACTCTTTGCTTCATTAGGGCAGCCATTCTCATACCATTTTTCATATAGTCAGAGAACATATGGAAGGTCCCTCCAAAAGGAAGTACGCCACCATGAAGTGTCATACCGTTCATGATAGCTGCCATACCAAATTCGCGAACACCATAGGAAATATAATTACCTGGTGTTTTGCCGCTAACATGTTGAAAGCTAGAACAGCTTGTTAGGTTTGAGCCTGTTAAATCTGCTGAACCGCCTACAAACTCAGGTAAAATTGGTGCAAGGGCCGCAATAGCGTTTTGTGAAGCTTTACGTGTCGCCAAAACTTCAGCTTTTTCATTCACTGATTTAATCATGGCATCAGTTGATGTTTTCCAATTTTTCGGAAGATCACCCTTCATGCGACGTTTAAATTCAGCTGCTAAATCTGGGAATTCTTTTTCATAAGCCGCGAATTTATCGTTCCAAGCCGCTTCAGCTTTAGCACCTTTATCTTTTGCGCTCCAGCCCGCATAAACATCATCAGGAATCACGAAAGGATCGTGCTTCCAACCAATCGCTTCTCTTGTAGCTGCAACTTCAGCATCACCTAAAGCCGATCCATGGCAATCATGTGATCCAGATTTATTTGGTGAGCCTTTACCAATAATTGTTTTACAACAAATTAAAGAAGGTTTATCTGTTACTTTTTTGGCTGCTTCAACCGCTTTGTTTACAGCTTCAAAATCATGACCATCTACATTTGGAATCACATGCCAACCATAAGACTCAAAACGTTTTGCTGTATCGTCTGTATACCAACCTTCGATGTGTCCATCGATAGAAATGCCGTTGTCATCCCAGAATGCAATTAAATTTCCAAGGCCCCATGTACCTGCAAGCGCGCAAGCCTCATGAGAAACACCTTCCATCATGCAACCGTCACCTAAAAATACATATGTGTGATGATCTACAATTTTATGATTAGGTTTATTAAATTGATTAGCGAGTAATTTTTCTGCCATAGCAAAACCTACTGCATTACTAATACCCTGACCTAAAGGTCCTGTAGTTGTTTCAACACCAGGTGCGTAACCATATTCGGGGTGGCCTGCACATTTAGAATGGAGTTGACGGAATGTTTTAATTTCGTCCATCGGTAAATCATAGCCAGTCAAATGGAGAAGTGAATAAATCAGCATAGATCCATGACCATTCGAAAGAATAAAGCGATCACGATTAGCCCAGTTTGGATTTTTAGGGTTATGTTGTAAATGATGATTCCATAAAACCTCTGCAATTTCAGCCATGCCCATAGGTGCGCCTGGGTGTCCTGAGTTTGCTTTTTGAACTGCATCCATTGATAACGCACGAATTGCGTTAGCTAAATCTTGACGTGTTGCCATTATTGCCTCCCGAAATTGACAGCATTACAAATATTTTTTTGAATATTTGTCTACTAAATGTAAAGTTAAAAAATTGATGTTATTTTTACCTAAATTATTGCTTAAATACCCCTTTTCAGCAAGGTGAATAGGGTCTTTTTGCCCCTTGATTATTTTATTCAAATACCTTTTATTCCCGCCATTTAATCGAGCAGCCGATGCTCGATTTTTGCTCTAAAGGGCCTCGTTGCGTTTCTGAAATAAGCTTCATAGCTTCAAATAAATCTCGCACATTATCTGAGGGTGCTTCGCCACGACCTGTGGCATCAAAACGTCCACGATACTGCAATTCTAAATTGCGATTAAATCCATAAAAATCTGGGGTGCAAATAGCTTTGTAAGATCGAGCAGTTTCTTGTGTGTAATCCATCACATAAGGAAAAGAAAAATTAAATTGATCTGCGATCAACTTCATATTCTCAAATGAGTCTTCTGGATAATTCACGGGATCGTTACTTTGAATCGCGATGGTTTCGATACCTAAATCTTTTAATGTGCGAATATCTTTGACGAGCCTGGGCAGTATGGCTTTCACATATGGACAGTGATTACATATGAACATCACTATTAATCCATGAGGGCCTTTTGCTTTTGCCAAATTCCAATAGGTGCCATCCACCCCTTCTAAATTAAAATCAATGGCTTTCCAGCCAAAATCACAAAGAGGAGTATTTAAACTAACCATGTTTTATGCCTTAATATAGCTTACCTATTGAATAGAATTAACTATGGAAGAAAATCGATTTTACCACTCTGAAAACCTAGAACTCAAACAAGTCGTTGAGTTAGGTTCACAAACCCATATTCACGCAACGAAAGTCTTAAGACTCAAAGTGGGTGATCAATTCGCGCTTTTTAATGGTGATGGTTTTGACTATGTTGTCAAAGTGATTGAACTTACTAAACACAAAACACTTGCTGAAATTACTGGTAAGTATGAAGTCAATCATGAATCTCCACTAAACATAACGCTTGCACAAGGTCTTGCTGCGAGTGACAAAATGGACTGGATTATTCAAAAAGCAGTTGAGCTTGGCATTCAATCTATACAGCCCTTATTTACTGAGCGATCGATCGTTAAGTTAGATCGTGAAAGAGCAGACAAAAAACTTGAACACTGGAAAACCGTCGCTCTTGCCGCATGTGAGCAAACAGGGCGAAGCACTATTCCAAAAATTTTGAGCCCACTTCCTTTAAGTCAATGGCTTAGTCATCAAGAGAAGCAAACTGAAACTTTGCGATTAATTCTCACGCCATTCAAGGCACAAAATATTAATCAATTAAATCAAAAGCCTTCCTCTATTGTTTTTATGGTGGGGCCTGAAGGTGGCTTCTCAGAAAAAGAAATGGTTTTAGCTTCCAATAGCGACTTTATACCGGTGAATTTTGGTGAGCGTATTTTAAGAACAGAAACGGCATCCATTGTAGCGCTCTCCATTATGCAAAATTTATGGGGTGATTTTGCATAAAACGCAAAAAATTTGATTTTTTGTGAAAAATGTATGTAAAATATGCATTTTAAACAAATTATTAAATTATGTCTCTTGGCGAAGCTATTAGAAAAAGAAGGAAATCCTTAGGGGTCACCCTTCAAACACTTGCGCAAAAGATTATGAGCGACCCTGGCAATCTTTCTAGAATAGAAAGAGGGGCGCAAAATGTGAGTGAAACGCAACTCTTAAAAATTTGTGAGGTTCTTAACTGCGCGCCTTCAAGTCTGTTTGAGAATAATCTTGCCACTCAACTAATCCCAAAATTAGATAGTCAAACATTCGCAAGATGGTTTAGATTAGCAGCGCCTTACATCAACACCTTTAGTAATAAAACATTTGTAATTGCTTTTGGTGGTGAGCTTCTCGATGAAAATCAATTTACAGCTCTTTCACATGACATCAATTTATTAACCTGTTTAAACGTCAAAATCGTGCTGGTGCATGGTGCAAGACCTCAAATTGATCAGAAACTTAAAGACAAGAAAATCTCTACCCAGCTCGTAAGGAATGTTCGAGTGACAGACGATTTTGTTATGGAAGGAGTAAAAGAAGCCAATGGTCTTATCAAAATTAATATTGAATCGATACTATCTTCAAGTTTATTAAATTCACCCATGGCAGGAAGCGACATTAAGGTATCGAGTGGAAATTTTATAACAGCCAAACCACTAGGTGTGATCGATGGCGTGGATATGCAACATACAGGGGAAGTGAGAAAAATTGATAGCGCTGCTATCAAGAAAAAATTAGAGAATAAAGAATTAGTTGTAATCTCTCCGATTGGCTATTCACCCACAGGCGAAGTATTTAATCTTACGATGGAAGATGTTGCACTTAAAACTTCAATAGCTTTAGAAGCGGATAAACTTATTCTTCTGATTGATTCGGATGGTATCTTTAATTTGAGAAATGAACTACTCCATGAAATGACATTAGAGAAAGCTATTAATCTCTATAAAAGTATTGAAAAGAATAATCCTAAGAAGCATGAGCTCATTAATATCAATTTAAACGAATTAGATCTTTTAGAAATTGGCATTAAAGCTTCTGAAGCAGGTATTCATAAAATTCATTTAATTAATAGGCATATTGATGGTGCGATCCTTCAGGAGCTATTCACTGATGAGGGTGTAGGCACAGTGATTACCGAGAAAGCACTCGATTCTATTAGGCAGGCCACACATAACGATGTGAAATGCATACACAAACTTATCAATCCTCTGGAAGCAGGTGGCTATCTTATTAAAAGAGGTAAGGAAAGAATTGATCATGAGATAGAAAATTTCTTTGTGATCGAGCATGACAAAAAAATTATTGGCTGCGCTGCACTGTACCCATACATCGACCACATCGAATTTGCATGCTTTGCTATTAATAAGAATTACCAATCCAAAGGCTTTGGTTCCAAACTTTATAATTACTGTGAGAGTATTGCGAGAGATAAAAAATACAAATATCTTTTCGCTTTAACTACGAGAACTGAACATTGGTTCATTGAAAAGGGGTTTAAAGAAGAAAGTATTCAAAAGCTTCCTAAAAAAAGATTAGAGTCTTACCAGCCCCAAAGAAATTCAAAATTTTTTATTAAAAAGCTTTAAAATCTTAAAAAACCAATTAGGTATAAAAATGAGTAACGACATTAAACCCGAATATAAAGCCAAAATATTAAGTGAGGCTCTGCCGTATATCAAAAAATTCTTTGGTAAAACCATTGTAATTAAGTACGGTGGCAATGCTATGGTCGATGAGAATTTAAAGCAATCCTTTGCAAGCGATGTAGTTCTTTTAAAATTAGTTGGGATGAATCCAGTTGTAGTTCATGGAGGAGGGCCGCAAATTGACGAGCACCTTGATAAGTTAGGTAAAAAAGGTGAATTTATTCAAGGTATGAGAGTTACCGATAACGAAACCATGGATATCGTCGAAATGGTTCTTGGTGGTCAAGTCAATAAAGAGATCGTAAATCTTATTAACAGACATGGTGGAAAAGCAGTCGGTCTCACAGGCCAGGATGGTAACTTTATTCATGCAAAAAAACTCATTGTTAAGAATGATGCAGATCCGAACAAAACAATCGATCTAGGTCATGTAGGCGAAATTGCATCAATTAATCCTAGCATTATTAATTTTTTAGATGAGGGTGACTTCATTCCAGTTATAGCGCCAATTGGCGTGGGAACACATGGCGAAACTTATAATATCAATGCAGATCTTGTCGCAGGCAAGCTATCGGAAGTATTAAGCGCTGAAAAATTAATTTTACTCACGAATACGCCGGGTGTTTTAGATAAAAAAGGTTCGCTCCTCACCGGCTTAACGCCAAATCAGATAGACAAACTTGTCGAAGATGGCACCTTATCTGGCGGCATGCTACCTAAAATAAGTTCGGCGCTAGATGCAGCCAGAAGTGGTGTGAAGAGTGTTCATATTATTGATGGTAGAGTGCAGCACGCACTCTTATTAGAGGTGTTAACCGATGAAGGTGTGGGCACTTTAATTAAGGCAAAATAATTGTCAAAAATTTGGATTTTTGATTTAGACGATACACTTCACGACGCAAGCTCCAAAATCTTCCCACGAATTAATCAATCTATGACGGCTTATGTAAGCCATAAACTTAACATCAGCCTTGCCGATGCACATCAACTTCGAGATGAATATTGGAAGATATATGGGGCGACACTAAAAGGCCTCATTAAGAATCATGGTGTAGATCCACAAGAATTTTTACTTAACACACATGATGCAGAAGAATTATCTAAATTTGTAAAACAATCGCACGCCCTAGAGAATACTTTAAAAAAACTTAGAGGCAAAAAAATTGTTTTTACAAATGCGCCACTTCATTATGCTATGGCTATTATTAAAGCACTTCGTATTCAAAAATATTTTTCAGGAATTTACAGCATTGAATCTACCGATTACAACCCTAAACCTTCCCTGTATGCATTTAGAAAAATTTTAAAGCAACTTGGAAAAAGACCTAATCAATGCGTGATGGTAGAGGACGATCTTACTAATTTGAAAACAGCACACAAAATAGGTATGCAAACTGTTTTAGTATCAAAGTTAAATAAAAAAACTACTTTCGTCACAAGACGAATTTCAAAAATTCAATATCTAGCCAGGGAATTTTAAATAAGCTTCTTTAGCACACTAAGTCGCTCTTCATAAATAGAGGTCTTAATATCAACATTAGTTCTATTTTGGCTGATTAATCCAAGATTCAGTTTATTTAGATGCTTCAGATATTTTTGCAGCGCTCTTAAAGTGCTAACTGCTGATTTTTGTTTGGAAATCTGTCCTTGGTTATAGGCATTTAATAAATTAATCACATCAATCAAAACATCTGGATTTCTAAATAAATCCATTTTATAAATCAAATCTAAAATTTGACGGGGCTTTAATTTTTTAAACTGTCTAAGCTCAGTCAAATTGTGGGCTAGCTTTTCAGTTAACTTTTTGACAGAGCTAGGCACTGATAATCTTGAATATATTTTTTCTATGTCCTTGGCGCTGCCATTAGATGAATACAAATACATAAAGAAGCTTGCTGCTTTAAGGTCCTCGGAATATTTAAACTTATTAGCGTATTCCAGACTTCTCTTGATGTGAGTTTTATTTTTGACATAATTTATCTCTGGAATTAATACCTTCAAGGCACCGCACTCATGCAATACATCAAACATGATATGCGATTTATTTTCTAATAAGCCAACTGAAATTTCGTGCCAAACTCTTTCAGATGCAACTACTTCTAGCTCTTTATTTTTTATAATTTTTTTGAGAATAGATTGTGTTTTAGGATGAATTTTAAATTGATGAAATCTTGCGGAGAATCTTGCAATGCGAAGAACTCTAATGGGATCTTCTACAAAAGCCGGACTTACATGACGTAAAATTCTCTTTTTAATATCGCCTACACCGTTAAAAGGATCAATGAACTGACCCCTCTTGTCTTTTGCAATAGCATTGATAGTGAGATCTCTTCTTTCTAAATCCTCTTCTAGCGTCACTTCTTTCGATGCATAGACCTTAAACCCCTTATAACCTTTTGACACCTTTCGTTCGGTTCTCGCAAGCGCATATTCATAATGTGTTTTCGGGTGTAAAAATACAGGGAAGTCTTTACCTACAGGCTTGAAGCCAAGCTTGACCATTTCTTCGGTTGTGGATCCAACTACAACATAATCTTTATCTTTGATAGATAAGCCCATGATTTGATCTCGCACTGCGCCACCTACAAGATATATCTTCATTTATCGGCCAGATTTACTTCTAAAAGAATCATACCTAGATCGCATGAGAGGGGTATTTTGCTTGTTTTGATCTAGATAGCGTCCCAAGCGCATAAAAGTATAACGATAATGAATTGAATGTTCATTATTCACTACATTATCAACCTGCATAGATCTCCAATTATCACGCGTCAATATTTTAATCGGCATCAATTCCATACTAAAAGCGAATAAATAAGAAAGACTTTTATTTAAAGGGATGATAATACGATTTAATTTTTCTGACTTAATAATAAGCCTAACAATATCTTTCAGAGTGTAGATATCAGAACCGCCCAGATCATAAACTTTGCCGAAGGTTTTTTTATCAAACATACTTTTAATTAGGATATTAGATACATCTTCAATATAAATAGGTTGAAATTTAGACTGGGGCGACAAGAGAATAATCATTGGAACCCATTTCACAAGGAATTTAAACATATTAATGAAATTATCCTTTGCGCCAAAGATAATTGAAGGTCTTAAGATTGTAATATCTAAATATTTTTGTTTTATTAAATAGGATTCACCAAGGGCTTTAGATTGAAGATACAAACTCGAGACATTACTCCCAGAACCAAGAGCGCCTAAATGAATAAGCCTTTTGATGCTTGTTTCTTTCATTATTTTTGTCAAACTAATCGGCCAAAGGTGGTGTATTTTGTCGAAAGATTCTTTTTTCGATTGATGTAATATGCCCAAAAGATTTATTACAACATCAGTTTTATTTAAATCTTTTTTTACCTGTTCAATATCATTTAGATTGAAATCAAATACTTCAATACGAGGATCTACAGTGAAAAGTTTAATTTTCTCCTTATTGCGAGAAAATAATTTTAAATGATAATTAGATTGGCTTAATTGGGCAACAAGACTTGACCCTATAAATCCTGATGCGCCAAAAATTGCAATTGTTTTTTTTGAATTAATCAATTGATATTAAAGCATTCTTATAACAAATATAAGAATTAGAATTAATGTAACATTTGTTGTGAACTTCAAATATTTAATATATTTCTTATTTTTTGTATTCAAGTATAAGAAAGTAAAAGCTATCAATATGGCGAGCAATAAAAAAATACAAGTTCTTAATATCATCATTGGTAAACCCCTGTCATCGCTTGATTCAAAATATTGTTCTTTGAGTTGAGATATCGAGTTGCTAGGCCTGATGTTTTAGGGTCTTTACTGTCTAATGAAATAAGATCCCATGACGACTTATTCGATTTAAGCGCCAGTAATAATTTATTGTTTAACTCATGGCCAGATTTATAAGCTTTGAAATTGCCAATAATTGCATAGCCCAACATATAAAGATCGCCGACCGCATCAAGAATTTTATGTCGAACAAATTCATCGTCATAACGTAAACCTTCGGAATTAAGAATTTTATATTCATCTAATACAATTGCATTATCAAGTGAACCGCCTCTTGCAAGTCCATTAGATCTCAAATATTCAACTTCTTGCATAAATCCGAATGTGCGAGCACGACTAATTTCAGTGACATAGGATTCATCATAAAAATCAACAGAGACTTGATTTGTTGATGCATTGTTAAAAACGGGATGCGGAAAATCAATCGTAAAATCAACTTTAAATCCATCGTAAGGCTCAAATCTCGCCCATTTATCTTGATCCTTAACCTCAATTACATCTTTAATAAAAACAAACCTTTTCGGGGAATCTTGTTCTTTGATTTTTGCCGTTTGTAATAGGTATATAAATGGGATAGAACTACCGTCCATAATAGGCACTTCTGAACCGTCTAGCTCCACAATCACATTATCAATACCTGTTGCAGACAGCGCTGACATAAGATGTTCAACTGTTGCGACTCGAGAATTATCTTGCCCAATAGCAGAACACATTTTAGTGTCTTTCACAGCCTCTGGACTAACTTTAATCTCACTTATTTTCTTTTGATCAACTCTTCTAAATACAATTCCTTGGTCAACTTCGGCAGGCTTTAATCTAATGGTAACTTTTTCACCATTATGCAAACCAACACCTGAGGTGTGTACGCTATTTTGTATGGTTCTTTGTCTTATCATAAAAAAACTTATTCGCCTTTTTTCCTTAAAAAAGAGGGAATGTCGTATTCCTCCATGCCTGACATCTTCATAATTTCAACCTGCGCTCTATTTTCATTCGAGCTAAAGACATCTGGCTCATCATCGCTCGGCATATCTTCTTCAACAGGTGGTCTATTCTGCATCATAGGTTTAGGTTCGATACGTGGCATTCTTTGTTTTACATTCTGAGCTAAGCCAGTAGCAACTACAGTCACTCGAATAGAATCGCCCATAGCCTCGTCGATAACATTGCCTATAATGACGGTAGCATCAATAGCAGCAAATTGTTTAATTGTTTCCATCACTTCATGATATTCCTTCAACGTAAATGCACTGCTTGCAGAAATATTCACGAGTACACCACGCGCATTAACTAAATTCACATCTTCCAATAAAGGACTTGCAACTGCAGCCTGGGATGCTTTATATGCTCGATGTTCCCCTTGCGCAACGCCTGAACCGATCATCGCCATTCCCATTTCACTCATCACTGTTTTAACGTCAGCAAAGTCTACATTTACCAAGCCTGGGCTATTAATAATTTCTGAGATCCCTGAAACAGCATTATGCAAAACATCATTAGCAGCATTAAAAGCTTCTAAAAAGGGAATATTTTCACCTAATACTTCCATAAGTTTTTCATTTGGGATGACAATCAAAGAGTCCACGTTTTGAACTAATTCATTAATGCCTTCTGCAGCAATGAGCGTTCTTTTACCTTCAAATAAAAATGGCTTTGTAACAACTGCAATAGTTAAAATGCCTAATTCTTTTGCAATCTTTGCAATGACAGGTGCCGCACCTGTTCCAGTTCCGCCGCCCATACCTGCTGTAATAAACAGCATGTCAGCGCCCTTAATGGAATTAATAATTTTTTCTTTATCTTCGATGGCAGCTTGTTTGCCGATTTCTGGTTTAGCTCCCGCGCCTAATCCTTTGGTCATTGCTTGACCAATTTGTAAGATATGACTTGCACGACTTTTCTTTAGGGCCTGCATATCAGTATTAGCACATATGAATTCAACGCCTGTTAAATTCTTATTAATCATATGATCAATAGCATTTCCACCGCAGCCACCTACCCCAATGACTTTTATGATGGCATTTTGAGACTTGCTATCAACAACTTCAAACATATCTTATCTCCAAGAATTAAAAGTTACCTTGAAACCAATTCTTCATTCTCATAAAGACTTGATTTATGGAATTGCCATCAATCTGATTCATCATTTCTTTTTCTAATTGCGTCTTACCCATAAGCAATAATCCAATACCAGTTGAATATCGTGGATTATCTACGACCTCTGATAAACCTCCCACATCTCGGGGTGTGCCAATCCTTACAGGCATTCTAAATACACTTTCACCGAGATTAACCATACCTCTCAATAATGAAGAGCCCCCTGTAATCACAATGCCAGAAGCTATCATATCTTCCATACCGCTTCGTTTCAACTCATGGGCAACAAGCTCATAAAGCTCTACTAAGCGAGCCTCAATGACTTCTGCTAAAGCAAGCTTTGAAATTGTTTTAGATTCTTTTCCGTCGACCACAGGAATTTCTATTTGCTCAGTTGCTGAAGCTAAACTTCTTGCCGCATAACCATGTTTAATTTTAATATCTTCTGCAGATGGCAAGGGTGTCCGAAACGCAACAGCAATATCTTTATTGATTTGGTCACCAGCAATAGGAATGACTGCTGTATGACGAATAGAACCATGCCTTAAAACGGCAATATCTGTCGTACCGCCGCCAATATCTACCAAACAAACTCCTAATTCTTTTTCATCATCTGTAAGAACGGCCATGCTTGAAGCTAATGGTTGTAAGACTAATTCAGATACTTCAAGTCCACAGCGCTTAATACACTTCACGATATTTTGAGCTGCAGCAATAGCGCCCGTCACAATATGAACTTTTACTTCTAATTTCATTCCACTCATGCCAAGTGGTTGACGCACATCTTCTTGTCCGTCTATGACATATTCCTGAGTTAAAATATGAAGCACTTGCTGATCATTAGGAAGTGTAATGGCGCATGCAGTTTCAATCACTTTCTCGACATCTAGTTGAGATACTTCTGTATCCTTAATTTTCACCATGCCATGAGAGTTGATGCTCTTAATATGACTTCCTGCAATACCTGTATAAACATCAGTAATTTTGCAATTGGCCATCAACTCTGCTTCTTCAATAGCTCTTTGGATTGATTCCATCGTCGAATCAATGTTAATCACCACGCCTTTTTTTAAGCCTTTTGAGCTATGCTGACCTAAACCGATGATATTCAATAAGCCATCAGGTTGAAGCTCTGCAACAATAGCGACAATTTTTGACGTACCAATGTCAAGTCCAACGATTAATTTTTTATCTTCTTTATTTTTGATCATATCAGCGGCCTCTCACCACTATCTATTTTTTGAATCGGTTCATTCGATTTTCTAATTGCAAAGCCATTAGGATATCTTAAGTCGGCAGAGCCAATTCTTTTGACTGAGGATAAGACATTGTCGTATTGAGAAACGAAGCGAGATAGATTTTCTTCGATGTTATCTTTACTTAAAATAATTTTCATATTGTTAGTCGTTCTAATGTCCCAAGTGTACCTAGATGATAGAGAAAGTTGCGCAATTTTTAATTGTTTTTTATCTAAAATACTTTGCATTTTTTTATACTCTAATGCTATATAAGTTTCAGT
>CAIWQV010000013.1 GCA_903914945.1 uncultured Methylophilaceae bacterium | reverse complement strand
TCTGATCTTTTATCAGTCACTGCCATCACCAAGGTAGAAACAATATTAAATGCTGCAACTGCGATGATTAGCATAAGAATGATAAACATCACTTTTTTTTCCATTTGAACAGCCGCGAAAAAATTTGCATGCTTTTTTGTCCAGTCGCTGACATAAAAAATCCCTGATCCAGAAAGATTGTTTGATAGTCTTTTTGCAACTATAGGCGCTAAAAAAAGATCATCAATTTTAACACTAACCCCGGAAACAGCATCGTTCATTTGAAGGAATTTCTGAGCATCCTCTAAATTCATTAGCGCCATGCCGGAATCATATTCATACATTCCAATTTCAAAAATACCTACAACATTAAATTGCCGCATTCTAGGAAATGTTCCTGCAGGGGTATAAGAACCTTGTGGAATTAAAATATTAACCTTATCTCCAACGACGATACCTAACTGCTTTGCAGCATCTATGCCTAAAATCAAATTAAATGTATTAGGTTTTAAATCAGATAACTTACCAACCTTAACTTTCTTTTCCAAGTCATCGACATTACCTTCAAGTTCTGATGCAATCCCTCGAAGCATAATTCCCTGGCTCCCGTATTCACTAATTAACATACCCTGACCATCTACATAAGGCGCCGAACCTCTTACATCAGGAGATTCGTGGAGTTTTTTTGTCAAATCTTCCCAATGGGTCAATGTATTATTAGAGCTTGTAATTTCAATATGAGAAGCTACTCCAAGAATTCTCGTTCGAAGTTCATCCTGAAAACCATTCATCACGGACAGAATAATAATCAGAGCTGAAACTCCAAGGGCTATTCCGACCATACTTGTGATTGAAATAAAAGATATGAAGCTATTTTTTTGCTTAAATTTTATATATCTATAAGCAATCCAAACTTCAAAGGGCAGGTATTTGTTAAGTGAAGACATTTGGTTTATTTTATCAGGGTTATCCATTCCAATCTGATAAAATCACCGTATGTTTACAGGCATTATTCAATCCATTGGTGTAATAAAAAAAATTGAGTCTTTGAAAAAAGATGTTCAAATTAGTATTGTTTACGATCCTAAGAAAATCAATGATATCAACTTAGGTGACAGCATAAGCGTAAATGGTATATGCCTTACCGTTCAAAAAAAACAAAAAAATCAATTTATATTTCACGTGTCTCAAGAAACTTTAAATAGAACAATAGTATTCAAAGAAAATGCTATGGTGAATTTAGAAAGTTCACTTTTATATAACGGGAAAGTTGGGGGTCACTTTGTAACAGGCCATATTGATGGCATAGGGAAAATTTCAGAAATTAAAATTAATAGCCAATGCTGGATTATTGAAATAAAGCCGCCAAAAAAACTACTTAAATTTATTGCCGAAAAAGGTTCTGTCTCAATAAATGGTGTAAGTCTGACTGTAAATTCAATCAAAGATGATAGATTTAAAGTCAATATCATTCCCTTTACCCTAAAAGAAACTAATTTAGGAGCCCTAGTTAAAGGAAGTGAAATCAATATTGAAATAGACCTCATTGCGAGATACCTTGAAAATATTATTAAAAGAAAATAAATGATTCGTCCCTCAGTTGAAATTATTGAAGATATAAAGCAAGGCAAAATGGTTATCCTCGTCGATGAGGAAAATAGAGAGAATGAGGGCGACCTTGTGCTAGCTGCCGAATTTGCCAGCTCAGATCATATTAATTTTATGTCTAAGTTTGGGCGGGGTCTTATTTGCCTCACATTAACTGAAGAAAAATGTCAAAAGCTCGAATTGCCCTTAATGGTTCAGGAAAACGAGACCAGATTAGGAACAAATTTTACAGTCTCAATTGAAGCAGCCGAAGGGGTTACCACCGGAATCTCGGCAAATGATAGAGCCACAACAATTAAAGCTGCTATTGATAAAAAAGCTACTTCAAAAAGTATCGTGAGGCCGGGCCATATATTTCCATTAATTTCTAAAAAAGGTGGCGTACTTGTTAGAGCTGGACATACCGAAGCTGGGTGTGACCTAGCTCAACTAGCGGGATTAGAATCAGCATCAGTTATATGTGAAATTCTTAATGAAGATGGAAATATGGCGAGACTTCCAGATTTAATTAGATTTTCAGAGCAACATAATATTAAGATTGGGACGATTGCAGACCTAATTGAATACCGAAGAAAGAATGAAAAATTAATCGAAAAGTTAATCGAAAAAAATATTTTTACGCCTTATGGGCAAATGAAATTGATTTTATACAAGGATAAAATTTTAGAAGAAACTCATATTGCCCTGGTTAAAGGTAAAATTGAAGAAAATAAAGAAACCGTCGTAAGGGTCCATGAGCCTTTGTCAGTGATTGATCTTTTAGACTCGGAAGACAAAAGGCATTCATGGAGCGCTTTAAAAGCTATCAAAAAAATAAGTGAGGATGGCGGCGTTTTGGTTTTCATAAACCATAATACAAATACAAACGACCTTCTCAGCCTTCTAAAAATAGACAATATTTTGCCTGTCAAACATAATAACGACCTAAGGAATTATGGTATTGGCTCTCAAATATTAGTAGATTTAGGAGTTAAGAAAATGAAGCTACTCTCTGCCCCAAGAAAAATGCCAAGTATGATTGGCTTTGGTTTAGAAATTACGGGTTACATCGAAAATTAATATGTTACGTTAATTAATTATGCTAGAATGGCGACATTGAAAAATTATAGAAAAAATAATTTTATAGCGCACTGTCAAACTGACTTCATGTCAGTTTTTTTTTCGAAAAAAACTCTCCTTATTAGCTGGATTCTAGAATCAAGATCGGAAGGCTTATCTTGCTGAACCTTCAAAATCATTGCTCTTCTCACAATCAAAGAGAAGGAAATATTATAGGATTTGATTTTGGACAGAAACGCATAGGCGTTGCTATTGGAAACAATATATCCAAGTCAGCTCAAGCTTTAATTACAATCGAATCTGCATCAAGCAATCAAAAATTTGAGGCTATTCAAAAAATTATGGATGAATGGCAGCCTGTATCAATAGTTGTGGGCGTGCCATTTAACGTAGATGGCTCTGAACATAAAGTTACAAATCTATGTAAAAAATTTGCCAAGCAATTAGAACAAAAATATGCGCTACCCATACATCTTATTGATGAACGCTATACCTCAATTGAGGCCAGCTATGAAATTCAAGATAAAAAAATTGATCTAAAGAAAAAGAAATTACTGATTGATCAAATAGCAGCCAAAATTATTTTACAATCCTATCTTGATCAAATTTAAATTAAATAATGAATCTACCTAACGCCGAAAATCTAATAGAAAGTCTAAAAAACAAAATCAATGCAATTATTGATAGCAATACAGTTCTTATTGGTGTTCAGCGAGGCGGAGAATTAATTCTTCAAAAAATATTACCTGACTTAAAGGAGCCTATTGCAACAGGCTCAATTAACGCCTCTTTTTATAGGGATGATTTTTCAAGCCGCGGCTTAAAAATAAAAAATACACCATCAAAAATTGATACTGAAATCGATGGTAAGAATATTATTCTTATTGACGACGTCTTTTCTACAGGCAGAACTGTTCGAGCGGCTATGAATGAAATTTTTGATTATGGAAGGCCTTCAAAAATTATATTAGCTGTTTTGATTGATAGAAATGAGCAAGAACTTCCTATTGCGCCACAAATTTATATTGAAAAAATTAACCTGCCTAAAAACCAACATTTAGAGCTTGTCTTTGATAAAAATAAAAAATTTATATTTCAGCTAAAGGAAAGCAATGTTTAATCCTCAGCTAAATGAAAAAGGTAATTTAAATCACCTTCTTTCTATCGAAGGCTTGTCAAAAGAAAAAATTCTTCAAATATTAGATACTGCGGAGTCTTTCTTAAAGATTGGTGAAAGAGACGTTAAAAAGGTACCTATATTAAGAGGCAAAACAGTATGTAATGTGTTCTTTGAAAATAGCACAAGAACTAGAACTACATTTGAAATTGCAGCCAAAAGACTTTCCGCTGATGTGATTAATCTAAATGTCGCGACCTCGTCCCAATCCAAAGGCGAGACGATTTTAGACACTATTAATAATTTGATTGCTATGAATGCAGATATTTTTGTTGTGAGGCATTCATCTTCGGGAGCAGCTCATTTTATCGCTTCTCATGTAAAACCAAATATTCATATCATTAATGCCGGAGATGGAAATCACTCTCATCCCACACAGGGTTTATTGGACGCCTTTACTATTAGAAAATATAAAACTAATTTTAATAACTTAAAAGTCGCTATCGTTGGGGACATTCTTCATTCCAGAGTTGCCCGATCTAATATACATGCATTAAATATACTTGGGGTTCCTGAAATTAGAGTGATTGCTCCTAAAACATTACTCCCTTATGAGGTCGAAAAATTAGGAGTGCATGTGTTTCATGATATTGATAAGGGACTCAAAGATGTAGATGTGATTATGATGTTAAGAGTTCAGAACGAAAGGATGGATGGGGTCATGCTTCCTTCTCAAGAAGAGTATTTTAAAACATATGGATTAAATCAATCACGATTAAACTTGGCAAAAAAGGAAGCTATAGTCATGCACCCTGGGCCAATGAATCGAGGCGTTGAAATTGATTCAGCAGTGGCAGATAGTGAACAATCTGTCATTCTTCCTCAGGTGACTTTTGGTATAGCTGTAAGAATGTCAGTAATGGCGATTTTAGCAGGGCAATATTCATGAGTATTTTAATTAAAAATGGTCGAGTAATTGATCCAAAAAATAATGTAGATGCGATTCTAGATATTTTGGTTGTAAATGGAAAAATTGCAGACTTAAATAAAAATTTAGATCCCAAAAAAGCAAAACAAATAATTGATGCCTCAAAAAAAATAGTGATGCCAGGTATTATCGACCTTCAGTTAAATTTAAGGGAACCAGGCAATCAATACAAATCTACATTAGAAAGTGAAATGAAAGCAGCTAATGCTGGAGGGGTAACTAGTATGGTTTGTCCTCCTGATACAACACCTATTTTAGATGAGCCTGGTCTTGTTAAGATGTTAAAGAACAAATCTGAAGTACTTAAACGAGGAAATGTATACCCTCTTGGAGCTCTCACTCAAAAACTCAATGGAAAATTGTTAACTGAGATTAATGATTTATATGATTCTGGCTGTATTGGATTCTCTCAGGCAGAAAAACCAATTCAAGATACAGAAGTCTTATATAGATCATTTCAATACCTTTCCACTTTTAATCTAAAAGCATTTTTAAGGGCTGAAGATGCTTATTTGTCAGAAAAAGGGATTATAAATGCGGGCGAAATTTCAACTCGACTTGGATTAAAAGGCATTCAAAGCATAAGTGAAACTACCGCTATCAATAAAATATTAGAAATAGCTCGTTTAACTAAAACCAAAGTTCATTTAAATAAAATATCAACTGCAGATGGGCTAAATTTAATAAAAATAGCCAAAAAAAATGGTATTGATGTAACTTGCGACGTATCAATTCACCAAATTTTTCTCACAGATAATGATATTGGCTTTTTTAATACCAATTGCTTCTTAAAACCTCCTTTAAGGAAAGAATCTGATCGATTAAAGATTATAGAATCAATTGTTGATGGAACAATTGATGCAATATGCTCGGATCATTCCCCTGTAAATGAAGATAATAAATTAAAACCTTTTGCAGAATCAGAGCATGGCGCATCAAGCGTAGAGCTTCTAATGCCAATGATTTTCAAGCTATCAGAAGAATATAAGATAGATCTAAGTCTTTTAATCGACAAAATTACTTATCAACCCGCAAATATTTTAGAAATTAACAAAGGAAATCTTTCAGTAAATTCGGATGCGGATATTTGTATATTTGATCCTAGTTATTTGTGGGAAGTAAATTCAAAAACTTTAATTAGTGAAGGTAAAAATACCCCTTTTATGCATCAAAATTTTATTGGTAAAGTATCGAGTACTATTTTTAACGGCAATATTGTTTTTATTGCTCAGTAGCAATATCAAAAAACCCAAAAAAAACAATAAATTTTCACTTAAAAATAATTGCAATAAAAACTTGACTAGCTGTGAAAACAAGTCCATATTTACACTTGCATTTGCAGTAAAAAAAATTTTTTTTATTCTTTGGAGTCTTTTTAAATGATCAAAAAATTAATTTCAGCAATTTTTGGTTCTTCAAAACCAGTAGAAACTAATAGTAC
>CAIWQV010000012.1 GCA_903914945.1 uncultured Methylophilaceae bacterium | reverse complement strand
CTTGATTATGCAATATGCATCACAAAATCTTATTCCAGTAACTTTAGAGCTTGGTGGTAAGTCACCTAATATCTTCTTTGAAGATGTGATGGATAAAGACGACAACTTCTTTGATAAAGCGCTCGAAGGCTTTACATTGTTTGCGCTCAATCAAGGTGAAGTATGTACCTGCCCTTCACGCGCACTCATTCAAGAATCTATTTACGATAAATTTATGGAACGTGCACTTAAACGTGTTGCGGCAATCAAGCAAGACAATCCTCTTGATATGACAACAATGATTGGTGCTCAGGCATCCAGTGAGCAAGTTGAAAAAATTATGTCTTATATGAAGATTGGTCAAGAAGAAGGCGCTCAACTCCTTATCGGTGGTAACCGCAAAAAATTAAGTGGTGAGTTTGCAGAAGGATATTACATTGAACCTACTGTATTCAAAGGTCATAACAAAATGCGTATTTTCCAAGAAGAAATTTTTGGACCAGTCGTATCTGTAACGACATTTAAAGATGAAGATGAAGCGCTTGAAATTGCAAACGATACACTTTATGGCTTAGGCTCAGGTGTATGGTCTCGTAATGGCAATCGTGCATTTAGAATGGGTAAAGGTATTCAAGCAGGTCGCGTTTGGACTAATTGCTACCACGCATATCCTGCTCACTCAGCATTTGGTGGTTACAAACAATCAGGTATCGGTCGCGAAACGCATAAGATGATGCTTGACCATTACCAACAAACGAAGAATCTTTTAGTAAGCTACAGCGAAAATAAACTTGGCTTCTTTTAAAATTCAATTTAACTAAAATCAAAGGCAAGGCTTTACGTCTTGCCTTTCTTTTTTATGGAAAAAACTTTTACACGTATAGATACCACAGAGGCCGCAAATAAGCTGATTGATTCCTTAAAGGAAAAATATGGTGAAATCATGTTTCATCAATCAGGTGGCTGTTGTGATGGTAGTGCGCCGATGTGCTACCCCAAGGGTGAATTTTATCTAGGCGGCTCAGATGTTGAAGTGGGTATCACCCACGGGATCCATTTTTATATGGGGGCCAGTCAATTCTCTTATTGGGAACACACACATCTCACACTTGACGCTATTCCAGGTAATGGCGGGCAGTTTTCATTAGAAAATGGAACGGGTATGCGTTTTATTATTCGATCTCGATTATATAGTGATGAAGAATGGGCTTATTTAAGCCAACATCCCGTTAAACATTGCGAGTAAAAGGCCTTCCCTTAGGTTAAAATAATCACTGGCGGGCCTCCCCGCATTGTAATTTAGCCAACCTGGTCAGATGCGGAAGCAAGCAGCCACAACTAAAGAAACAAGTGCCGGGGGTCTGGCTCGCCTCTTATAAAACTGGATTGGTTAAAAATTATTCATGAGTTATCAAGTTCTTGCTCGCAAATATCGCCCTCGTTCGTTTGATACGCTCGTCGGTCAAGCACATGTTGTGCAAGCGCTCAAAAATGCACTCGATCAAAAAAGACTTCATCATGCTTACCTTTTTACAGGCACACGCGGTGTCGGTAAAACCTCATTAGCGCGTATTCTTGCGAAAGCACTTAACTGCGAAAAAGGTATCAGCTCAACACCTTGCGGCAGTTGTTCTGCATGTACAGATATTGATCAAGGACGCTATGTAGATCTGATTGAAGTCGATGCCGCTTCTAATACGCAAGTTGATAATATGCGAGACCTTTTAGATAACGCACAATATGCTCCTACACAGGGACAATTTAAAATTTATATTATCGATGAAGTGCATATGCTTTCAAAAAGTGCATTTAACGCAATGCTTAAAACATTGGAAGAGCCACCAGAGCATGTCAAATTTATATTAGCAACCACTGATCCGCAAAAAGTACCGGTGACTGTTTTATCAAGATGTTTACAATTTAATCTAAAACAAATGTCATCAGCTTCTATTTCAGAATATTTAGAAAAAATATTAAAAGAAGAAGCCATTAATTACGAAATAAATGCAATCTACTTAATTGCGAAATCTGCGAATGGAAGTATGCGAGACGCACTATCCATTCTTGATCAAGGTATCGCTTATTGTGGTGGCACGATTGAAGAAGCTACGATTAAAAAAATGCTAGGGGCAATTGATCAATCTTATTTATTTAATTTAACCCATGCCGTTATTGATCAAGACGGATCAAAAGTAATTGAAATTGCAAAACAAATGGACGAAAGAAATTTATCCTTTGATGCTGCACTTAATGACTTAGCTAATCTCATTCAAATGATTAGTGTGGCTCAAGCCATACCAGAGAGTCTTGAAGCTTCCTATCTCGAGCGAGATCAAGTCATCGCTTTAACTAAGAAAATAAGTGCTGAACAACTACAACTGTTATATCAAATCACTATTTTAGGTCGACGTGATCTTTATTTAGCCCCCGATGAGTATGCAGGCTTTACGATGACGCTTTTAAGAATGCTCTCTTTTATCCCGCAAGATTCAGTCACTTCTAAAACATCAGTCCCTTTAAGGAAAGATATAGCGACGCAAGCCATCAAACTCGATCCTGTTATAAAACCGAGTGAGATTTCACTCGACACTTCTGAAGATAAAAAAAAAATTGAAGTCCTTGATGAAG
>CAIWQV010000011.1 GCA_903914945.1 uncultured Methylophilaceae bacterium | reverse complement strand
TAGTATTAATAAAAATTGTGTTTTAAGTTTCATAGTTTTTAAATTATAAGTTTCAAAAGTTCTTGTTGTGAAATAATTTTAACGCCAAGTTCCTGCGCTGTGGCTAACTTGCTACCAGCATCAGAGCCCGCAACAACATAATCAGTTTTTTTAGAAACGCTTCCTACGACCTTGCCACCATTCATTTCAATGATTGATTTAGCTTCCTCACGCGACATTGAAGGTAAGGTTCCAGTGAGCACAAAAGTTTTAGTCGCAAAAATTCCTGAAGCAGATTTCTTAATATCATATTTGGGCCAATGAACACCTAAACTTATTAGAGATTCAATAACTTCCCTACTCTTAGTTTGCCTAAAAAAATCACTGATCGATTTAGCAACTGTAGGGCCAATATCAGGCACAAGCTGTAAGCTTTCTTCTGTTTGGTTCATGATTTCATATAAATCACCATAGAAGCCAGCAAGATCTTTGGCTGTAGACTCGCCTACATTACGAATACCAAGCGCGTAGATAAATCGAGGTAATGATGTTAATTTGCTTTTTTCAATAGCATCTAATAAATTCTGACTCGACTTTTCAGCCATACGATCAAGGCTTACTAATTGTTCAAGTTCTAATTTGTAAATATCAGGTAACCCTTGAATCAAGCCTACGTTAACTAATTGCTCTACAGATTTATCTCCCAACCCTTCTATATCCATAGCTTTTCGAGATGCAAAATGAATAATGGATTGTTTTTGTTGGGCAGGGCAAATTAGGCCACCCGAGCAACGAATGATGGCTTCATCATCAATTCTGATCAGTGGTGAACCACACTCAGGACATTCTGTTGGCATTTTAAATTTCCTGATTGTTTTAGGCCTCTTATCAACTAGCACCCTTACAATTTCAGGAATCACATCCCCTGCTCTTCGAACGCTTACCATATCTCCAATATGAACATCCTTGCGAATCATCTCATCTTCATTATGAAGGGTTGCATTTGTCACAGTAACACCGCCTACGAAAACAGGTTTTAAGCGCGCGACAGGTGTTATAGCGCCTGTGCGACCAACTTGAACATTAATGTCTAAAATTTCAGTCAAAGCTTCTTCTGCCGGAAATTTATGTGCAATAGCCCATCGAGGAGCCCGGGATACGAAACCTAACTCACTTTGATAGTTAAAGGAATTGACTTTATAAACTACACCATCGATATCATAGGGTAATGTATCCCTAAGTTTTAATACCTTGGCATAAAAACTTTGTAAGCCCTTTACGCCTTTGACGCTTGAAGATAAATCAGAAATAGGTAAATTAAATTGCTTTAAAAGTTGAATTGTTTCTGTATGAGTTTTTAAATTTAAATTGGGCTCGCAAACACCAAGTCCATAAGAAAAGAATGTAAGTGGTCTTGTTGCAGTAATTCTAGGGTCAAGCTGCCTTAAGCTGCCTGCTGCTGCATTTCTTGGATTTGCAAATTTCTTTTCGTCTAAAGATTCCTGCTTTTGATTTAGCAATTCAAAATCTTTTTTAAGCATTAAGACTTCACCCCTCACTTCTAAAATTTTAGGCGGGTTAGTGTGATTTAATTTGGTTGGTATTGAGCGAATAGTTTTTAAATTATGCGTGACGTTTTCTCCTGTATAGCCATCACCACGAGTCGCCCCTTGCACAAAAATACCATTCTCATAAGTGAGGGTAATTGCAAGCCCATCAAATTTTGGTTCAACTGCATACTCCACTTCGTCGATGCCAATATCATCTTTAATGCGTTTATCGAATGCTATTAGCTCGTCCTCTTCAAAAGCATTGTTGAGAGATAGCATTGCTTGACGATGAATAACACTTTCAAAAGAATCAAGTGCCTTTCCCCCTACCCTTTGCGAAGGTGAATCAGGTCGTATTAGTTCTGGGTTTTTATTTTCTAAATCAACAAGCAATTTAAAGATTTTGTCGTACTCAAAGTCTGAGATAGAAGGATTGTCTAAAACGTAATATTGATAATCGAATGTACTTATCTTTTCGATTAGTTCTTGAATTTTATTCTTAATATTTTCTTTATCGGCTTTCATTTAAGAAAATAATCTTCGTGCGCATGAGCTTCCAGAAGGGATATTTTTGGCTACCATTTGATTTTCAATTTTTTCAACCTGATACCTAATCCGCTCAATATGGTTAATATTTAATTCTTTTTTATTTGAATCTACAATCATACATTCTAGTTCTTTTTGGAAATTAGTAATTGACTCTAGCATTGCGTCAAAAGACTCCTTGCAACTTAAGGTAAGTGGCAAATCCATTTGAAAAAGAATACCTTGAATATAAGGGTCAAGATTAAAACTTAGTGGCTGGTGATTTAAAGAAGTCACACGAAATAAAGGATACTTATCACGGCCTTTGAATACATGATAGCCATCTTTGTTTACTTTAAAACCATCTGTTTTTAGTGTCTCAATAAGTTTTTCATTATCAAATAAGCCATTATTTTTTGGAATGAGAGTTAATGTCATCATATGATCGACAAGAGCACAAAATTGATTAAGTTCTTTTGCGTCTTCTTCAATATTAGAATGAGAAAGCCAAATCAAACTGCCTTCTAAATCATTCTTGGTTTTCTCTGAGAGCATTCGAAATGTCTGTGTGTGCGCTTGTGAAATTGGACCTTGGCGGTCTACCAGCTGAATAGCTAGAAGTATTTGATCGAATGAAGCTGAGCTACTTAGGTCATCTGTAGACTGCCAGACATCTTCATTTCTGCGAATAAAAATGTGTGTGTGAGGAAGTTCAATAAAGTCTCTGAGATTTAGTTTGGAAGTGGCGTGCGTAGCTTTATTAAGCTTTATAAATGCAATAGCATCAATATCGCGATAGATATCTTGAGGTAAATTTGAAAGTAAGTACTTTTCTGAGATGCTTAAATCTTGATCGTAAGGATTTTTTCTCTCTGGGCTTAGACCATTTTCATCATTATATAAAAAAGAATTTTCAGCATGATTTTGTTTGCGATACTGGATAAGACGAATCCAGTTAAATATGATCATAATAAGGATAATTATTACAGCGAGAATCGTCAGGGCGAACTGAATGTCAGACATGCTTGTAATAAGACCTGTTAACTTAATTTGCCAACTCCATCTTCTCGACTTCTTCTAATGACACCTCAACGATTCTTGATACACCAGATTCTTGCATCGTAACACCAATAAGCTGCTGGGCCATTTCCATGGCAATTTTATTATGTGACACATAAAGAAATTGTGTATTTTTAGACATCTCAGTCACCATATTTGCAAAACGAAGTGTATTGCTATCATCAAGAGGTGCATCTACCTCGTCCATGAGGCAGAATGGCGCTGGATTCAATTTAAATAGAGCAAATACAAGGGCTGTAGCAGTTAGTGCTTTCTCTCCGCCGGATAGTTGACTGATGGTTGTATTCTTTTTACCTGGTGGTTGGGCTGTAACTTGAATACCAGTATCTAAAATCTCTTCGCCTAAAAGCTCGAGCTTTGCTTGTCCGCCATTGAACAGCACTTTAAAAAACTCTGTAAAGTTCTTATTTACTTCATTGAAAGTTGCAATTAATCGATCTCGCGTCTCTTTATCAATACGTCTTATCGCGTCCTCTAGAGTATTACTTGCTGAAGTTAAATCTTCTACCTGACTATCAAGATAACCTTTTCTTTCTTTTTCAGAGGTTAGTTCATGAATGGCAGCTAAATTGACAGGGCCTAATGAATTAATTTCTTCTTGAAGTTTGTTACACAACTCTTGCACTTCTTTAACTGTTGTTTTGTCTGTAATTGATTCTGAAAGAACTACTTCATCCAATTGTGACTCGTTAATCTCATTTTGAAATTGTTCAAATAATAATTTTGATTCCTGCTCATTCAAACGAGATTGCTCAAGCTTGTCTCGGATTGGATGAACCGCCTGTTCAGTTTGCAATCTCTTTTGTTCACTTTCACGTAAATCCGTTTCTTTTTGAGCAAGATTGTCACGCGATGCAATGAGAACTTTTTCTCTCTCGTCTTTCACTGTGAGTTTTTCTCTCAAAGTGGCTTGCAGCATATCGATATGCTCAGTATTGATTGAGGCTTTAGCAAGATCTTTTTTATTATTAAGAACATTATTGTCTTCAGATAATAGACTTACCCTATTATTTAATTCACTAATTTTATTATCAACGATTTTTAAATTAAAATGACTTTCCTGAAGCTGGATTTCTGCTTCATTGACTTGCTGTCTAGCACTTTCGTATTCAAATTCATGGCGTTTTTTAATTTCTTCATCAGCTGTTTTTTGCTCTAAAAATCTATGTGAGTCGCCCTCTAAATTTTGAATAAGGTTTGACTTGGTTGTTTTATCGATTTGAATTTGAGTTAGTTTTGCCTTCAGTTCATTTTGCTCATGAGAAATATTGCTATGCTTTTCGTTGGCATAAGCAATGCTTTGTTGAATCTTTTCTACTTCAATCTCTGTTTGATGAAGCTCATTTAAAGCATCTTTCAATTCTTCACTATATGAGTCTGCTTGCTCTTCATAATCATTTAATTGAAGCTCTGCGTCGTTAAGCCTATTTAATACATCCTTATAACCTTTTTCTATGGACGGGAATTTATCTTGCAGCGCTTTGAGTCTTTCTTGTCGAATTAGAATGCCATTAAGAGATGCATCCTTGCCATAGAAAGAAACGCTATTTTTGGTAAAAATATCGCCTTGTTGATTAACTAAAAATTCACCCTGCTCTAAATTACCAATGAAATTCTTATAGCTTTCACCCTTTGGGATCAGATAGCAATCAGATAACCATTCTGATAAAAGATTCATAAGGAGCGGATCGCTAATTTCAATAGCATCTAAAGCGGAATTTAATTTATTATTTTTGGGCTTATAGGCATGAGAAGCATTTAAATTAGCTAGTACCATAGAAGCAGGCGGTCTATGAGCTATTGATTCATATTGGGCTAGCACAGCATTTAATTTTCCACCAAGGGCGGACTCGATTGCTGTAACCCAGTCTGATTTAATTTTAAGCTTTTCCCACAAGCGATTTGAAGTGTTTATATTATGCTGAGAAGTCCAACTTTTAAGGCTTTCATTTCCTTGAGTATCATCTTGAATTTGTGCAAGCGTTTTAATCTCACCCTCAATCTGACTTAATTCTTTTTGTATTTCAATTTGATGTTGTCTTAAAGTATCAATTTCTTCTTCCAGATCGGATGAGAGAGATTTATTGTCACTTATCTTTTCTTCAATTTTTTCTGCATCTAATCGCTTATCACTTAAATCAGTTTCTTTCGCTTCAAGTTGAGACTTGCCAGACAAATCAATATTATTAATCTCATTATTTAAAAAAGAGATACGTGCATTTGTTTCTTCTTCAGTTTTATGGATGAAGTCTATCGTTGCTTTTTCCAGATTGATTTTTTCTTGAGTCGATTGGAATTGATTTGCAGTTTGATTAAATTTTTCTGATGATGAAAGGTATTGTGATTCTACTGATTGAATAGATGACTTAAGTGTATTAAAGCTTTCTTCTTTAGTCTTAAAAAGTTCGCTTAGTACTGCTTTCTGAATCACCGCCTCTTCGATTTCTTTTGAAAATTTAAGCTGATCTTCCGCATTCTTATTAAGATTGGCTTCAATTTCAACCAATTCTTTTTTGCTGCGCTCTAACAGCTCGTTTTGATTTCTAATGTTATTTTCAATATTAGAAACTTCAGAATTGATCTCATAAAAGCTAGCTTGGTTCTTATTAATTTCATCAGAAGCATTAATATGAGCTTGTCTTAAATTTTCTACTTCTGCTTCTATTTTTCTTAAAGCTGCCGTTTGTTGCTCTAATTCATTTACAAGCTTCTCAACTTGAGACTGATGCTTTTTCCAAACAATACTAGCATCACGTTTTTTTAATACCCAAACTTGTGCTTGATGAAATTTATGCTTCTCGGTTAATTCGTTATACTTTGTTGCAATAACAGCTTGAGATTCAAGCTTTGCAATCTGTTGAATAATTTCATTTACAACATCTTGAATGCGACTTAAATTTTCTCGCGTATCTCTGAGTCTGAATTCTGTTTCACGACGACGCTCTTTGTATTTACTTACCCCGGCAGCTTCCTCAAGATAATTTCTTAGCTCCTCAGGTTTGGCTTCAATAATTTGTGAGATGGTGTTTTGGCCGATAATGGCATACCCTCTTCCACCCAAACCAGTGCCTAAGAAAAGATCTGCAACATCTTTACGTCTCACTGCCAAATTATTGATGTAATAAGTAGAGCCCTTTTCTCTCTCAATAACACGCTTCACTGATATTTCTGCGTACTGCGACCATTCTGTAGGCGCTTTACCAAGTGAGTTATCAAAAATAAGCTCTACACTGGCGCGCGAAATAGGTTTTCGATTTTCTGATCCGTTAAAAATCACGGAATCCATATTTTCACTTCGCATTTCTTTTGCTGAAGATTCCCCAAGTACCCATTTCACAGATTCCATAATATTGGATTTTCCGCACCCATTAGGGCCAACAATGCCAACCCTTTGGCCTTGAAGCTGGATGGTAGTAGGATCTACGAAAGATTTAAAACCGGCTAATTTAAGTTGTATAAGTCGCACAATATTCTTTTATCGAAGTGAAGTAGGTGTTATCTAATAACAGTATAATAACTTTTTTTTACATCTATATTTTAATCTATGAAAGCACTTTCTTTAGGAAAAAAACCAAGCGCAAAGCCTACTAAAAAGCTTGAAACTTTCACTAATCCATGCCCTTCTCGGGACTTCCATATTCATATGCAAATCCCTGAATTTACCTGTTTATGCCCTAAGACGGGGCAGCCAGACTTTGCCACTTTATATCTCGACTACATCCCTAATAAAAAATGTGTAGAGCTTAAAAGTCTTAAGCTTTATATCTGGTCCTTCAGAGATGAAGGGTGCTTTCATGAGGCTGTGACAAATCGAATTTTAGATGATTTAGTCAAAGCAACAGAACCTAGATTTATGCGTCTTCAAGCTGAATTTTTTGTGCGCGGCGGTGTTTTTACTAATGTGGTTGTCGAACACAAGAAAAAGGGCTGGAAGCCTGAACCTTCAATTGATTTAACGCAATTTTCAAAACAATCAAATACTCGATCCTAAAAGGATTGACGCGCTTAATACTAAAAATTAAGATGAGCGCCTTTGATTAAATCCCCGGGGGTATAGCTCAGCTGGGAGAGCGCTTGCATGGCATGCAAGAGGTCAGCGGTTCGATCCCGCTTATCTCCACCAAATACCTTATATCAAACGCTGTTCTATAGTAGAATAGCTCCTTCTTTTCTTAGGTCCCCATCGTCTAGAGGCCTAGGACACCTCCCTTTCACGGAGGGAACAGGGGTTCGACTCCCCTTGGGGACGCCAATTATCAAGCTAGCTCAGCAATTCAGAGGTAGCTTCAAACATGCTAGAATCACTTTTTTTAATTTTCCCGCAAAAACTTATGAGCTTAGATAACGTCCTTCCTGGTAAAGATATCCCAACACATTTCAATGTGATTATTGAAATTCCAATGAATGCTGATCCAATCAAATATGAGGTTGATAAAGAGTCAGGTGCGATCTTTGTAGATCGATTTATGGGTACTGCTATGCACTATCCTACTAACTATGGCTATGTGCCCAAAACAATTGCGGGCGATGGCGATCCTGTCGATGTGCTTGTAATTACTCCACTACCTCTAATTCCAGGTGTGGTTGTGAGTTGTCGCGCTGTTGGAATATTAGAAATGGAAGATGAAGAAGGTCAAGATGCAAAAGTTTTAGCAGTACCTGAAGATAGAATTCTTTCAATTTATTCGCATTGGCAAAAGCCAGAAGATATGAATCCTTTGCGATTGAATCAAATTCAACACTTTTTCGAGCACTATAAAGATTTAGAAAAAGGTAAATGGGTTAAAGTAAAAGGATGGAAAGGCCCTCAAGATGCTCACAAAGAAATTCTTGAAGGTATTGAAAGATACAAAAAAAGTTAGTGATTTAGACTTCTAGAATCCATGACGACCGGCAATCTCTCCCGGATCTTCATCCTTAAGGAATGCGCACTCACCTGCGATATCAATCTCAATCCAATCGCATGAGAGTGATAAGGTTTCAAAGCTTTCATCAATTACACAGCAATCCATCCACTTCTTTTCACCGTTAATCAAAACAGCTTGAAAACCAATATCCCTCCAAGCATTCACTAAATTTTCCATGTCAATAGGGTTCATTGCGCCATCTCTAAAGAGATGCTCATCGTACCAAACACGGGTGTCGAGGGAGGAGGCATGATCAATCAAGCACTGATCCCATCCGCCAGGATATTTCTCTTCAATAGTTACTCTTCGAACAATAAAATTAATATGCTCTAATGCAATTGCCATTTAAAATTTTTCTTTCTCTTCTAAAAATCGCCACATACCTGTGGGAAGATCGCCCAGCAAAACATTACCAATTCTTACTCTTTTTAAACCGATGACATGAAGCCCAACAAGCTCACACATTCTTCTAATCTGTCTATTTCGTCCTTCTGTTAAAACAAAACGCAATTGATCGTCATTTTGCCATGCAACTTCAGCTTGCTTTAGCTTGTATCCATCGAGTGAGAGTCCATATCTTAATAACTCCAAACCTTGATTCACTAATTTTCCCTCGACTCGAACCAAGTATTCTTTTTCGATAGCACTTTGCTCTCCAATAATCGTTTTAGCAATTCTTCCGTCTTGCGTAAGAACCAAGAGACCAGAAGAATCGATATCAAGCCTTCCGGCAGGAGCTAATCCATCAGTATTAAATCTTGGATTTCGCGATGAATGTTGCTTAGAAGCTTGAAAGTTATCTTGGGTGATAAGACTTGCGGCAGGTTTAAATTCTTTATCATCATCAAGATGTGAAATATAACCCACGGGTTTATTTAAGATAACCGTGGCTTTAGAAGACTGCTGAATTGCTGCTTGTTTTTTTAATTCAACTTTTTGTGTGCGATAAGCTCGCGTACCTAATTCAGTGACAACCTTACCATCAAGCATTACAAGACCTTGCTCAATATAAGCATCAGCTTCCCTTCTCGAACAAAGGCCAAGCTCAGATAAAATTTTTGAAATACGAACAGCTTCTTCCATTTATAAAAACTTTATGCTTTCTTGAGGAAACAAGTTTTGAGAACAACAGTATTTCTTCCCTGCCCACATTCGATTTCATCTTCATTGTCAGTCAGGTGAATATTTTTAAATGTTGTCCCTCTTTTTAACGTATCGGAAGATCCTTTAACCTTAAGATCCTTGATCACCTGAACTGAATCTCCATGGTTTAATTCATTACCATTGCTATCTCGAACTGACATGAAGCATTCCTTATATTATTTAAGTTTATAAACTAAAATATTGTCGCCCTCTTTGAAGCCGAAAATAGAGTTACCTCCTGCCGCAACTGCGATATATTGGGTTCCATCAATCTCATAACTGATAGGCGGTGCATTTACACCTGCATCAGCTTTATTTGTCCAAAGTAGTTTTCCTGTTCTAGCATCGTAAGCATTAAAATTTCCATTGCCCTCGCCCATAAATACGAGATTGCCCTCTGTGGCTAATAGCCCGCCTGTCAAGGGCTGAGGTGTTTTAACCTGCCATTTAATTTTTTTGCTATTTAAATCAATTGCAGAAAGTAAGCCCCATCTTTCATCTTGTGTAGGTTCAGAAGATGCATATTTAATAGCAGGCAAATCATCATGTGCAGGCTCATCCACTAATGTATATTTAATGGGTGCATGAATCGCTGAAACGAATGCGATCTGATTTTTTTCATCGAGTGAAGTTGGGCCCCAATTGGCCCCTCCTAATATCCCTGGATATAAAACTGTGCCCTCAGTTGTTGCTTTTGCAAAAAGATTTTTTTGTGGCACAAAGGGTTCTGTTTTGGCTACAAGCTCACCTGTGATGCGATTATGAATATAATACCAACCAGTTTTACTAGCCTGCCCCACTGCCGGAATCGTTTTACCGTCTTTTTTGTAATCAAATAATACTGGTGGACTTGCTACATCATATCCCCATACGTCATGAGGAACTTGCTGGTAAAACCATTTCAATTTACCTGATGTTGCATCAAGCGCTACAAGAGAGACTGTGTATAAATTATCTCCAGGCCTAGAGGTGTCATTCATTTGCGGTGAAGGGTTGCCAGTACCGAAATATAGAGTATTTGCTTCCTCATCAATAGCTGGTGTGCTCCATGCAGAACCACCTCCAAATTTCCAAGCTTCTTTATTATTTTTTATATTTTCTTTTTCTTGAGCAATATTACGATTTAAAGAAATATTACCTTCTATCGTTTCTCTAAACTTACCTTCCCACCCATCTGATGGAATGGTATCGAATTGCCATACCCGCTTACCTGTCTGTATGTTATATGCCGCTAAAAACCCTGGGCGACCAAATCGACCATCCACACCGATCACAGCGCCTAACGGTGCGTCAGGTCTTGGCGTATCAACATGTAATCCATATCCAACGCCTGTAATGCCCACGATCACTAAATCTTTATAAGTGACTGGAGCCATGGCAATACCTACACCGGTCTGTCCATAAACTTCTTTCTGGCTCTTACTATCTAGCTGACTTAATGAATTGCTACTTTCAAATTTATTATCATTGTCAGCAACATCAATATCCCAGACTTTTTTTCCTGTTTTTGCATCTAAAGCAATAAGCCTTGCATCCACGGTCCCTATAAAAATTTTATTGCTCGAGTAAGCTAATCCACGATTAGCTGGACCACAGCACATTCTCCAGTTGTCTCTCTTTTTATGGTTATAACGCCATAACTCTTTTCCTGTTTTAGCATCTAATGCAACGACATGGTTATGCGGAAGACTCACAAACATGACATTATTAATCACCAATGGAGATGCTTGAAATGTAGCAGCAACTCCAGATTTAAATTTCCAAGCGAGTTCAAGATTTTTGACATTATCTTGATTGATTTGAGTTAATGCCGAAAAACGTTGATTTGTTAAGTTTCTACCATAAGAAGGCCATTGTTCGTCAGAACCAAATTTGAAAGATGGAAGTTTAGGTAAGGAGATCTTATCTAATGATAATGAATCTAGGGATATAGAATCCATAGAAGCACAGCCTGCCATGATAATAAAAAAGAAGCTTATAAATACAAGCTTAATAGATTTCAAGGTGTACCCTTTCTAAGTGATTGCGCGAGTTTGCTAGATTAATAAAGCATTTTATGGATAATGCTTAATACTGATATCTTATCTCATGCCATCTTTTTTTAATACCAAATATAAATTGATAAATCTTTAACATGCAAAAAAATATATTAATTATAGGAGCAGGTATTGCAGGGTGTTCATTAGCTCATTTTTTAGCTAACACTGGATGGGCCGTGACATTACTGGAAGGTCAAGACAATATAGCGCAAGGGGGTTCAGGGAACCCTGTCGCAGCTATCTATCCAAAATTTATGCTCAACGACCAAGCTTACAACGACTTTATGTTGAAAAGTTTTATCTTTACCACAGGATGGATCAAAGAATTAAAGCTAGATAAAAATGACTATAAATTCAATGGTGCAATTGAAATTTTAGATCAAGAATATGCACATAAACTCGATATAAATTTATCAAAAAAAATTTTAGACAAAAAAACATTCTTGAGCGTTATGAATCCATCAATATTAAAGAAATATAATATAGATAAAAATGCGAGCGGCTTACTTTTCCATCAGGGTGGCTGGATTAATCCTATCGCATTATGTCGGCATTTAGTGAATCACTCAAATATTAAAACCGTCACAAATCAGAAAGTAAAATCCATCGAAAAATTAAATCTTGAATGGACGCTTGAAACAGATATGAAAAAAAAATTTATGGCTCATCAAGTGGCTATTTGCAATGCAGAATATATCCATAAATTTGAATTAACGCAGCATTTGCATACCGATGCGTTTCGAGGGCAAATTAATTGGGTAAATCAAACTTCTCTTGAAGTGCCATCTATCGTAAGTTGTGATGAGGGTTACTTAGCCCCGCCGATTCAAAAAAAACATATTTTTGGTGCAACTTATGCCATGAATGATTTTGAGGAGGATATAAGATTAAGTGACACAAGAAAAAATATAGCTTCTATCAAGGAAATACATCAAGAATTTTATAAGTATTGTTTAAAGCAAGAATCTATTGATGGCAGAGTATCTTGGCGAGCATCTACGAAAGATAGAAAACCTTATGTAGGACGAGTTTTTAATAACGATTTATTTAAAAAATTACGTGTCAGGGAATTAGCTCATGCAGATAACCTGCCATGGCTCGAACATTTGTATGTTTCAAGTGGCTTTGGTTCTAGAGGCTTTACGTTTGCGCCCTACTGTTCATTCGTATTGGCTAACTTAATCAATGAAAATTTATCAAGAGAAGATAAAGAAACACTTAATTACACAAATCCAGAAAGATATCGCCTTAAAAAAATGAGCTTAAAAAAAGTAGCAAGTCAGATATTTCAGGTATAAATTTACATCATG
>CAIWQV010000010.1 GCA_903914945.1 uncultured Methylophilaceae bacterium | reverse complement strand
TGTAAAATGGGGATGAGAAATGAAATTTCAAGAGTTATAAAAAACTTTTAAGTCAATTTCTTTAAGGCTAAAGATGCTGCCATAAAACCAAATGCGGCTGTCACCATGACACTAGAACCATAGCCGCCACAATGGAGACCTGTGAGCACTTCATCTGATTCGCAAGCATCTTCAGGTTTCATCATGACCTCATCTGTGAAAACGACATCAATACCGACTTTTTGCGATTCTTTTAATTGCAGCGCTTTTTTAACATCATGTCTAATTTTGGCCGTGAGTCTGTCGCCATACGTTAAACTCAAATCCATAATCTTGATCATGGAAGGGTCGATACGACCACCTGCACCTCCCGTCATCACAAGTGGAATTTTTGCTTTCAAAGTATGAAGTGCCAAACTTGTTTTAATAGAGGCTTGATCTATCGCATCAATCACGACATCAAAATCAGATTTAATCAGCGTTGTGATATTTTCATTGGAGATAAAGTCATCCACCATATCAACTTGACAGATGGGGTTGATGTCTAAAATACGCTCTTTCATAGCTAGCACTTTAGATTTGCCAAGCGTCTGAGATAGGGCGTGAATTTGACGATTGATATTCGATTCAGCAATATGGTCGAGATCAATGAGTGTAATTTTTCCAATAGCATTCCGCGCTAATGCTTCAGCAGCCCATGATCCCACACCTCCGATACCAATGACACAGATATGCGATTTCTGAAAGCGCGTAAATGCTTTATTCCCATAAAGCCGTTCGACGCCACCAAAGCGTCGATTGAAATCGATTGCATCCATTTAAAAGTTTACGTCTCGAGAACCACAAAAGCAGTCGCAATATTTTTTTCATCCGAAATAGAAATATGCTGACGCAAGATATTTTTTTGTTTTAAATAGTCTTGTAACTCTTGATCAAATTCTAAGATAGGCTTTCCTAGCTCATCATGGCCTACCATAATATTTTGGAAGCGTACGGGCGATCTAAAACCTGTACCTAAAGCTTTAGCAAAAGCTTCTTTCGCTGCAAAGCGTTTAGCTAAGAACCGAGATTGCGTCGATGATTTTAAGTAACTTTCAAATTCAGCATCACTTAAAATTCGGCGCGCAAATGTATCGCCAAATTTTTCGATGGATTCATGAATACGAGATACTTCAACAACGTCTGTGCCAATCCCAAAAATCATAATAGATTTATCTTTTTAAAATTTATTTTGAATAAGTACGACATAACAGTTTCATTTCTCGAATTGCATTGTCCCAGCCGACAAATAGAGCATGTGCCACAATCGCGTGACCAATATTGAGTTCTTCAATACCGGGTATGCCTGCGATTAAATTCACATTATGATAATGAAGACCATGTCCGGCATTAACCACAAGGCCTAATGATAATGCGTGTGCTACTGCCTCTTTCACACGCTGCAATTCTTTATGTTTAGTGTCCTCATCTTCTGCATCTGCATAGCTACCTGTATGAATTTCAATCACAGGCGCACCCATTTTTTTAGCCAGATCAATATCTTTTAAATCAGGTGCAATAAAAAGCGATACGCGACTACCTTTTTCTGTCAACGTTTGTGTTGCGCGATAAAGATGGTCATAACCATCTTTGATATTTAATCCGCCTTCTGTAGTTCGCTCTTCTCGTCTTTCAGGAACAATACAAACATCTTGCGGTTTTACTTTTAATGCGATCGCAATCATTTCATCCGTTGCTGCCAACTCCAAATTCATTTTAGTTTGAAGGAGTGGTCTGATTGCAAAAATATCTTCGTCTTGCATGTGGCGACGATCTTCACGTAAATGAAGCGTAATACTGTCGGCACCCGCTTGCTCAGCACGAAGCGCCGCCTCAACCACACTTGGGTATTTCGTCCCACGCGCTTGCCTTAGGGTCGCTACGTGATCAATATTGACACCGAGTTTTATCATAAAATTTAGCCTTGTAGATCGACAAACAGTTGTTTGGAATGCAGCGGTTTGTCGCCTAAATAAAATCCTAATAAATAACGCATTAATTGTTTACTTTGTTGCTGTGTTTCTTTGTCTAGATATTGATCCTTTGACATATCAAGCAATGTTTTACCTAATACTTTAATGCCATGATCGGTACGCGCTAAATCGCAAGCACCATACTCAGCTTCATATCGGTATATTTTATCAGGGATAATTGGGTTTGCATCTTCATCATGATCTAATGTCACGGCATACCCTAAAGCTTGCAGAAGCTTCAACTCAAAACGACGTAATGTAATCGTGAGTTCATGGCCTTCGCTTAAGGCTAAAATTGTTTCATGATAAAAATGAAAAAGTTTGGTATGTGGTTCGTCTCTCGGTAATAAGCGCATCACCAGCTCATTCAGATAAAAACCACACATTAATGCATCACCTTCTAGGATCGTTAGCTTCTCACACCATTCGAGGCCGTTTAAACTTTTGAGTTCTGATTTGCCCGACCAATTCGCGAAAAGCACTTGAAATGATTGCAGCATGCCGCGAATAGATGATCTTGGTCGGCGAGCGCCCTTGGCGACCACTGGAATACGGCCAAAATTTTCTGTGAATAAT
>CAIWQV010000009.1 GCA_903914945.1 uncultured Methylophilaceae bacterium | reverse complement strand
GCGTCATTCAGATTGCAAGGAAACATAAACTTGTTGTTTTTGCAGATGAGATTTACGACAAAGTCGTTTACGACAAAAAGAAACATATTTCAATTGCGTCTCTTGCGGATGATATTCTCTTTGTGACATTGAACGGCTTATCAAAAAACTATCGTGCATGTGGTTATCGCGCAGGATGGTTAGTTGTATCCGGGAATAAGAAAGAATCTGCGGATTATATTGAAGGCCTTAATATGTTGGCTTCGATGCGTTTATGTGCAAATGTTCCTGGGCAGCTTGCTATTCAGACTGCATTAGGTGGATATCAAAGTATTGATGATCTTGTAGCTCCTTCAGGACGACTCTTTAAGCAAAGAGAACTTGCGTATGACATGCTTGTTTCAATACCTGGGGTAACATGTGTTAAGCCAGAGGCCGCGATGTATCTATTTCCTAAATTAGATCCAAAGATATATCCCATTAAAGATGACCAAGAGTTTATTTTAAAATTATTGATTGATAAAAAAGTTCTGTTAGTTCAAGGCACAGGATTTAATTGGAAAGAGCCTGACCATTTAAGAATCGTATTTCTACCGAATGAAGATGATCTTAAGGAGTCAATTAAGCGCATTGCAAATTATCTTGAAAACTTTAAAAAAAATACTGCGAACTAGAAAGCCATAGCCGATGAAAAGAATGAATATAGGTTTATTGGGTATTGGTACAGTCGGTGGTGGTGTATTTGAACTTTTAAAATCAAACCTTAATGAAATACAGCGCAAGACATTAACCGATATAAAAATTGTGGCTGTCGCTGAGAAAGACATTGCGCGAGCAAAAGAAATTGTAGGAAGCTCTATAGAAGTCACTGATGACGCTCTTAAATTAGTTTCTGACAAGAACATTGATGTCATTGTTGAGCTTATTGGCGGTACAACGATTGCAAAAGATTTGGTTATTAAAGCTATTGAAAATAAAAAACATGTTGTAACAGCTAATAAGGCATTGCTGGCTAATTTTGGAAATGAATTATTTGCTTTAGCTAAAAAAAATAATGTGATTCTCGCTTTTGAGGCATCAGTCGCTGGCGGTATTCCGATCTTAAAATCTATCAAAGAAGGTTTAGCTGGAAATAAAATAGAGTGGGTGGCTGGTATTATTAATGGCACTACTAATTTTATTTTGACTCAAATGAGAGAAAAGGGTGAGACCTTTGCGCAAGCATTATCCGAAGCTCAGTCATTAGGTTATGCAGAAGCAGATCCTACATTTGATATTGAAGGAATTGATGCTGCACATAAATTAACTATCCTAGCTGCTTTATCCTTTGGCATTCCTATGAGTTTTAAAGATGTTTATGTGGAAGGCATCAAGGCGCTCGAACAAAAAGATATTCAATATGCAGAAGAATTAGGTTATCGCATTAAATTATTAGGTATAGCTAAAAAAAGAGACCAAGGTATTGAGTTAAGAGTGCATCCCACATTAATTCCAGAAAAACGTTTGATTGCTAATGTAAATGGCGCAATGAATGCGGTTCTTGTTAAAGGTAATATGGTCGGACCTACTCTCTATTATGGTGCTGGTGCTGGTGCTCTTCCAACTGCAAGTGCAGTCGTTGCAGATCTCATTGATATCTCTAGATCAACTAATGTGCCACTTCATGGATTTGATGAAACTAAGATTGATAACATTCCCATTTATTCAATTGATGATGCAATTAGTGGGTATTATTTAAGGATCAGAGTCTCAGATAAGCCAGGTGTACTTGCTGAAATTACAAAGTTATTTGGCGATAAAAAAATATCCATTGATGCCATGCTCCAAAAAGAACCAAAGGAGCATAAGACTGAGGCTGATATTGTGATACTAAGTCACTTAGCAGTGGAGAAAAATATTAATGCAATAATTCACTCTATTGAGTCGATGCCAGCAACGATTGGAAAAGTTATTAAAATTAGATTAGAAGAACTTAGTAAATAAAGGTTTTATGAAATATATTTCAACGCGCGGTCAATCAAAGCCACTTTCTTTTTCAGAAATTTTATTAGGCGGTCTTGCGCCTGACGGCGGATTGTATCTTCCAGAGACTTACCCGAAATTTTCAGATCAAGATTTGAATGCTATGCGAAGCATGACTTATGCTGAACTTGCTTTTCATATCATTTCTAAATTTATAGATGACATACCAAAAGACGATCTCAAATCCATCATTTACAAAACATACACGAAAGAGGTGTATGCCATTTCGAGACCTGAACAAAAAGCTGAAGACATCACACCAATCTTGAAAGTTAAAGAAAATCTTTACTTGCTCTCACTCTCTAATGGACCCACGCTAGCATTTAAAGATATTGCAATGCAATTACTTGGCAATTTATTTGAATATGTTTTGGCTAAAGAAAATGCTGAAATTAATATATTGGGTGCAACCTCAGGTGACACTGGCTCAGCTGCAGAATACGCTATGAGAGGAAAAAAAGGTATCAATGTCTTTATGTTATCGCCTTATCAAAAGATGAGTCGTTTTCAATCAGCTCAGATGTTTAGTATTCAAGACCCGAATATTTTTAATTTAAGTATCAAGGGTGTTTTTGATGATTGTCAAGATATTGTAAAAGCCGTGTCTAACGATTTAGATTTTAAAAGAGACTTTAAAATTGGCGCAGTGAATTCAATCAATTGGGGCAGAATTTTAGCGCAGATTGTTTATTACTTTAAAGGCTATCTTGCCGTCACCAAAAAAAATGAAGTAGTTAGCTTTACTGTGCCTACAGGAAATTTTGGAAATATTTGTGCAGGACATATTGCCCGCATGATGGGGCTTCCTATCAAGAGACTTGTAGTTGCTACTAACGAAAATAATGTTTTAGATGAATTCTTTAAGACGGGTATGTATAAACCACGAGACTCTAAAAATACTTTCCATACATCAAGTCCTTCAATGGATATATCAAAAGCATCTAATTTTGAACGTTTCATTTTTGATTTAATTGGACGAGATAGCCATAAATTAAATCAATTATGGAAATCAATCGATCAGGGCGGTAATTTTGATTTAAACCAAGAAGGTGTTTTTGAAAAAATTAAGGATTTCGGATTTACTTCATCATCAAGTTCACACAAAGAACGTATTCATTATATTAAACAAATTTATGATCAATATAAGATCATGATTGATCCGCATACTGCAGATGGTTTCAAAGCAGCATATGAGCATATGGATGAGAGCGTGCCTATGATTGTTCTTGAGACAGCGCTTCCTATTAAATTTGAAGACTCGATTGTAGAGGCGATTGGCCAAATACCTGATAGACCGAAATCTTTAGCTCATTTAGAAGATCTGCCGCAAAGATTTGAAGTTCTCGATAATCAAGTTGAGCCCGTAAAAAACTTCATAAGACAGAGCGTGTAAAAATCATGAAGCAATATTTAGATCTACTTCGTCACGTTAAGGATCATGGTGATATCAAACATGATCGAACAGGTACAGGAACAATTTCTGTATTCGGTTATCAAATGCGTTACGACTTATCAAAAGGCTTTCCTTTACTCACTACAAAAAAAGTACATTTAAAGTCGATTATTCATGAGCTTTTATGGTTTTTAAGTGGCAGTACAAATATTAAGTACTTGAAAGATCATGGCGTGAGTATTTGGGATGAATGGGCGGATGAACATGGGAACCTAGGGCCTGTATATGGTTATCAATGGAGAAGCTGGCCTGCAGCTGATGGGAAGCATATTGATCAAATTACTGATTTGGTTGAATCAATTAAAAAAAATCCAGACTCGAGAAGATTGATTGTTTCTGCGTGGAATGTTTCAGAAATTTCTAGAATGAAATTACCTCCTTGCCATGCATTTTTCCAATTCTATGTTTCAAATGGAAAACTATCTTGTCAGCTTTACCAGAGAAGTGCAGATATTTTCTTAGGCGTACCTTTTAATATTGCTTCCTATGCGCTTCTTACAATGATGGTAGCTCAGGTATGCTCATTAGAGCTTGGTGATTTTATTCATACATTAGGCGATGCACATATTTACTCTAATCATATAGATCAAGTGAGTGAGCAATTATCACGAGCGCCTAAAAATTTACCTCGCATGAAAATTAATCCTGATGTTAAAAGTATATTTGACTTTAAATTCGAGGATTTTGTTTTAGAAAATTACGATCCTGATCCCGCGATTAAAGCGCCAGTAGCAGTCTAGTGTCAAAATTATCTATTATTGTTGCGATGAGCTCTAACCGTGCCATTGGTGTAAATAACACCTTGCCATGGCATCTAAGCGAAGATCTAAAACATTTCAAATCTTTAACCACAGGCCATACCATTATCATGGGTCGAAAGACTTATGAATCGATAGGTAGGCCACTTCCCAACAGGAGGAATATAGTGGTAAGCCGAAATCTAAATACTTTTTATGATGGTGTTGAAATAGTCCATAGCCTAGAGGATGCATTTTCTATTTCATCAAATGACGAGGAAGTTTTTATTATTGGTGGCTCAAACATTTATGAGCAATCTTTAAGTTTAGTGGAGTATTTATATATTACTGAGATTGCAAAAGCTTTTGAAGGCGACGCTTTCTTTCCTGAAATCGACAAATCTTTATGGACTGAATCTTCAAGAGAGACTCATGTCTCTTCAGATGGACTTAAATTTTCTTTTGTAAGCTTACAGAAGAATACTAATTAGCTACGCAATCTACAAAGTAATGTGCTTTACCATCAATTTTTTGTTTAACTAATCCATGATTGTCTGTTTCGAACCCAGGAAATTTTTCGTTAAAATCTCTCGCAAATTTTAAATAATCCACAATAATTTTATTAAAGCGCTCTCCAGGAATTAAAAGAGGTATACCAGGTGGGTAAGGGGTAAGAAGTACAGCAGTAATTCTGCCTTCTAGGTCATCAATCGCAACACGCTCGATTTCTTTATGAGCCATTTTTGCAAAAGCTTCCGCAGGTTTCATTGCAGGCACCATATCCGAGAGATACATTTCAGTGGTCAATCTTGCAATATCATGTTTCTTATAAATTTCGTGGATTTGTGTACACAAATCTCTAAGCCCAATACGCTCATAGCTTGGTTGTTTTTGAATAAATTCAGGCAACACTTTCCATAAAGGTTGGTTTTTATCGTAGTCATCTTTAAATTGTTGTAAGGCAGCTACAAGTGTATTCCAACGACCTTTAGTAATACCTATGGTAAACATGATAAAGAACGAGTAGAGACCCGTTTTTTCAACAATGACACCATGTTCTGCTAAGTATTTCGTGACGATAGATGCGGGTATACCAAACTCTTCAGAAAATTCTCCATCGACATTAAGTCCTGGTGTAATGATGGTCGCTTTGATAGGGTCGAGCATATTAAAGCCATCTGCAAGATCTCCAAACCCATGCCAATGGTCATTAGCATTTAACATCCAGGCTTCTCTATCTTCGAGACCTTCATCTGACAAATCGTTAGGCCCCCAAACTTTAAACCACCAGTCAGCGCCCCATTCAATATCTACTTTTCTCATAGCGCGTCTAAAGTCTAATGCTTCCATGAGCGACTCTTCTACAAGCGCTTTTCCACCAGGCTCCTCCATCATCGCAGCTGCTACATCGCAACTTGCAATAATTGAATATTGGGGGCTAGTCGAGCTGTGCATTAAAAATGATTCATTAAAAACTTCTCGGTCAAGTTTATTTTTTTCTGCATCTTGGACAAGAATTTGAGAGGCTTGGCTTAAACCTGCTAAAAGTTTGTGTGTTGATTGGGTTGAGAATACGAGACTATCTTTACAACGCGGACGGTCCGCTCCTATCGCATGATAATCACCATAGAAATCATGGAATGTAGCATGCGGCAACCAAGCTTCATCAAAATGAAGCGTGTCAATTTTTCCATCTAACATTTCCTTAATTTCTTCGACGTTATAAAGGATTCCGTCATAAGTAGACTGTGTAATTGTTAATACACGTGGCTTATCTTTTTTATTAGTGATGAATGGATTTTTTTGAATTTTATCTTGAATATTTTTCCATTCAAATTCGTATTTAGGAATTGGTCCAATAATACCAAAGTGATTACGTGTCGGCATTAAGAAGATTGGAATAGCGCCAGTCATGATAATTGAATGCAATACTGACTTATGGCAATTTCTATCAACAATAACTATGTCGCCAGGAGCAACAGTGGAGTGCCAAACCATCTTGTTAGATGTTGAAGTGCCATTTGTGACAAAGTAGAGATGATCACAATTATAAATTCGCGCTGCATTTCTTTCGGAAGCACCTACTGGTCCAGTGTGATCTAACAATTGACCTAATTCATCTACTGCATTACATACGTCAGCTCTCAGCATATTCTCACCAAAGAATTGGTGGAACATTTGACCTACAGGTGATTTTAGAAAAGCAACACCACCTGAGTGCCCAGGACAATGCCATGAGTAGGATCCATCACCTGCGTAGTGGGTGAGCGCTTTAAAAAAAGGTGGAGGTAAGCTATCTAGATAAGTCCTTGCTTCGCGCACAATGTAACGTGCAACGAACTCAGGCGTATCTTCGTGCATATGAATAAAGCCATTTAACTCTCTTAAGATTTCATTTGGAATATGACGACTTGTTCTTGTTTCACCATGAAGAAATATAGGAATTTCTTCATTGCGATATCTGATCTCGTCTACGAAATTCTTTAATTGAGAAAGCGCAGTTTGATTTTCTTCGACAAACTCTTCGTCATCAATCGATAGGATAAATGCTGAAGCACGACTTTGTTGTTGAGCGAATGATGCCAGGTCCCCGTAACTTGTAACACCAAGCACTTCGAAATTTTCTTCCTCAATCGCTTTCGCTAAAACTCTGATACCAAGACCAGATGAATTTTCGGATTTAAAGTCTTCATCAATGATGACTACGGGGAAGTTAAATTTCATATTAACCCTTTATATTTTAGGTAATGTCACACCTACTTGACCTTGGTATTTTCCACCGCGATCTTTGTAGGATGTTTCACATATTTCATCGGACTCAAAGAATAGCACTTGAGCGCAACCTTCGCCTGCATAAATCTTTGCTGGAAGGGGTGTTGTATTACTAAATTCTAAAGTCACATAGCCTTCCCATTCTGGTTCAAAGGGCGTGACGTTTACAATAATTCCGCATCTTGCATATGTAGATTTTCCTACACATACAGTGAGTACGCTTCTTGGGATTCTAAAATACTCAACAGTTCTTGCGAGAGCAAATGAATTAGGTGGAATGATGCAATAATCTGCATTAAATTCAACGAAGGAATTAGGGTCGAAATTTTTTGGATCTACAATGGTGCTATTAATATTAGTAAAAACCTTAAATTCCTTAGCGCATCGAATGTCATATCCATAACTCGATGTACCATAAGATACAATTTTTTGACCGTCTTTCTCGCGGATAAGCTTAGGCTCAAACGGCTCAATCATGCCATGTTCTTCTGCCATCTTTCTTATCCATTTATCTGATTTTATCGTCATAATTTTCTTGTCTCAAAAAAGAAAAATCCCGTTTGCACAATCTTGACGCTACGGGATTTCTATTAATTTAAATTTTCATTACTTTAGAGCTTATTTTCATTGATTTCAATACTCTGACGCCAAAATTGTTCAGGCTTATCGAAGATAATTTTGGATTCAACCGGGTCAGCACTGCCAGCAGGGTAGGTAAAGACTGGATTCTTATCTGCATTCCAAGCTTTAATTACAGGGTCAAGAAGTCTCCATGAAGCTTCTACCTCATTGATATGAAGATATAAGGATTGATCGCCTTGCATAAGATTAAGCAGGAGTGACTCGTAAGCATCTACACTCTCATCCCCTGAAATTCTATTAGGAGCATCCATTGCAACTGTTCTTACATTTGTATCAAGCCCCGGAATTTTTGTTTGGATTTCAAAGCGAGTAAATTCTTTCGGTTGAATACTAATGACGAGCCAGTTATCAGCTTGCTGAGGAAGAGAAATCGGTGCTTTTTTAAATTTAATAGCAATAGCAGTATCAGATGCGTGAAGTCGTTTAGCAGTTCTGACATAAATAGGCACACCCTTCCATCGAGGTGTGTTGATATAGAATTTCAGAGCCGCATATGTTTCAACTACACTTTTTGGATCTTCCAATTCTTCTAGATAACCCTTAACCTCTTCGCCATTAATTTTGCCACGACCATATTGTGCTTTGAAAGTATGTTTATTAAGTTCGTTAAGCGGAATAGGGACAATAGACTCAAGCACTTTAATTTTTTCAGCACGAATACTTTCAGGGCTTAATGTTTTCGGCATCTCCATTGTGGTGAGGGCAAGCATTTGCATGAGATGACTTTGAATCATATCTCTTAAAGCACCTGTTGCATCGTAAAACTTAGTTCTTTCGCCTACGCCAAGCGTTTCGTTATTAGTAATTTGAATATGATCAATGTGTTCATGTGACCAAAGTGGATCAAAAATGTGGTTTGCAAATCGCGTGAGGAGAATATTTTGTAATGCTGACTTACCTAGATAATGATCAATTCGGTAAATTTGTGTTTCTTTTAAATGCTTAGTAATTGATGTTTGAAGGGCCTGTGCTGTTTCTAAGTCCGTACCAAAAGGCTTCTCTATAACAATACGACGCCATGCTTTACTTTCATCAGTTAATCCAACACTTGCAAGAAGATCAACAATAGAAGCGAAATCAGAAGGCCTGACGGATAAAAAGAATGCTAGATTTTGAGGGAAAATAGTTGCATCGGAAAGTTTTTCACTTAATTTTTTAAAAGCATTTCCATCTTCAGGTGGATTTGCATGATAAAAATTCCGCGCGATAAAACGGTCAAATATTTTTGCATCGTAATTTTTTTTGAATTTAATATCGAGCATTGATTTGATGTCATCTCGCCATGCTGATTGTTCAACTTCAGACCTTCCCACTGAAAGTATTTTCATTTTTTCAGGGAGTCGACCAAGAGAGTCAAGTCTAAAAAGACCTGGAATAAGTTTTATTCTAGAAAGATTTCCACTTGCACCAAAGAGAACTAGGGTGCAGTCATCAATTTTTGTCATAGGTAATTTAGATTATCTGAAAGTTATTTGGTTTTTTTTACGACATGACCACCAAATGCGTTGCGCATCACTGACAGCAGTCTATAGCCATAGCCTTGTCTTTCTTGGCTTCTAAATCTAACTTGTAATGCAAGCGTAAGAACAGGTGTAGGAATACCTTGTTCGATGGACTCAACTACAGTCCATCTTCCTTCACCCGAGTCAGCAACATAAGGTGCAACTTCATCAAGTGATTGATCTTCTTTCAGTGCATCAGCTGTTAAGTCTAATAACCAACTTCTAACAACTGACCCATGTTTCCATAATTCTGTAATTTGCGCTAAGTCGAGTTTAAACTCACTTTTACCTTTAAGAAGCTCAAGACCTTCAGCAAATGATTCCATCATGCCGTATTCAATACCATTGTGAATCATCTTAGTAAAATGACCAGAACCTACAGGGCCTACATGAGCCCAGCCACGATCTTCATGAGCTAGCGCCTGAAGAATAGGTTTCATTGTGTCTGCAACTTCTTGTTTTGCACCTACCATTAAGCAGTAACCGTTTGCTAGACCCCACACGCCGCCTGATGTTCCACAATCCATGAAACCAATACCTTTTTCTTCTAGGGATTTTCCAACACGCTGAGAATCTTTGTAATTTGAATTACCACCGTCAATAATAATGTCGCCCTTATTTAACATAGGGATTAATTCATTAATTTGTTCTTCGGTTGCGTTGCCTGCTGGCACCATCAGCCATATAATTTTTTGGCCTTCTAATTTTGTAACAGCATCTTTAACTGAGCTTGCACCAATAATTTTTGCATTTTCTTCTAGTGTTTTTACAATTTCTGCGCTTCGATCAAAGCCCACAACAGAAATACCTTTTTGAACAAGACGAGTAGCCATATTGCCACCCATTTTCCCAAGACCAATCATTGCTAATTTCATTTTTTTTACCTTTTTATGGAAGATTTGTTATTGCTTAATCTTTTGGAATAAAGCAAATTAGTTTAAAGTGCGTTACAGATTAAATTATATCAAACGCAAGCCCCTTCAAGGAATTGATTTCGATATAAAATTCACAATATTTTGGAAAGATTGACATGAATTTGAAACAAACCAAATGGGAGTTATTTGAAAGCCAGGTCTCCCTTGATAAAGCAGCCGCAGAGCGGGTTTTCGCCATGGCTGAAGCCTCGATTAAAGCGCGAGGTCAATTTCATCTTGTATTAGCAGGGGGATCAACACCTAAAAATGTTTACACGCTGCTTAAAGACATCTCTTCAGATTGGCATAAATGGCAGATTTATTTTGGTGATGAGCGTTGTTTAGATCAAAACCATCAAGACAGAAATAGCACGATGGCTTTTAAAGCATGGCTTAATCATGTGGATATCCCGGCACAAAATATTCATGTGATTCCGGCTGAACTTGGGCCGGTTGAAGGTGCTGATATATATAACAAAGCTTTAAGTCATGTAGGTGAATTTGATTTAGTCCTCTTGGGGTTAGGTGAGGACGCTCATACAGCAAGCCTTTTTCCAGGGCATAGCTGGAATAACAATTTAGATGCTTTAGCAGTGTTCGATGCCCCCAAGCCGCCATCATTAAGAATATCCATGTCTCCAAAGCGCTTAAGTCGTGCCAAATCTGTACTTTTTTTAGTGAGTGGAAAAGAGAAGCAAGCAGCAATAAATCAATGGAAAGCAGGGGAGTCTATACCTGCGAGTATGGTCACTTGTGATAATGGCGTAGACGTACTTTGTTTTGACGTAAGCTAGCTTTTTTGAATCACAATATTCGGAAATTTATTGCTGTAATCCTGAGCAAGCTTAGATACTTTAATGGCCGTTAAGCGAGCAATTTTTTTATAAGTTTTTGCAGCGCTGCTTTCAGGGTCGGCTACTACAATGGGGTTTCCATTATCAGATTGTTCCCTTATCTTGATGTCCAAAGGTAGACTTCCCAAGAGAGATACCCCGTAATCTTGACACATTTTTTCAGCGCCACCTGACCCAAATATGTGTTCTTCATTGCCGCATTTGGAACACGTATGTATGGCCATGTTTTCAACAATACCGATAATTGGAATATTCACTTTTTCAAACATCTTTAATCCACGTCTAGCATCAAGAAGAGCAATGTCTTGAGGTGTTGTAACAATAATAGCGCCTGTCACAGGGACCTTCTGAGATAAAGTAAGTTGAATATCCCCAGTGCCTGGAGGCAAATCCACAACAAGATAATCGAGATTATCCCATCTCGTTTCTTTTAAAAGTTGTTCAAGCGTGCCTGTAACCATAGGGCCCCGCCAAACCATCGGCGTCTCAGTATCAACAAGGAAACCAATCGACATGGCTTGAATATTGTGAGCCATAATTGGCTCCATAGATTTACCATCTTTGCTTTCAGGTTTTGAATATATACCTAACATTTGTGGTTGGCTTGGACCATAAATGTCAGCATCCAAAATGCCTACGCGCGCTCCCTCAGCTGAAAGAGCTAGGGCTAAATTGACAGCAGTTGTAGATTTTCCTACACCCCCTTTACCAGAAGCTACAGCAATAATATTTTTAACACCTGGAATAAGCGCTATACCTTTTTGAGCGGTATGCGAAGTAATTCTGAAATCAATATCAATTGTTAAATGAGCTTTAGGTAAGGCTTTTTTAATTTGATTGGTAATGAGATCCTTAATTTCTTCTATTTGGCTTTTTGCGGGGTAGCCAAGCAAAACCTTAATTTCAAGGTGATCGTCTTTGATTGAAATACTTTTAATAGATTTATCGTTTATTAAATTGTCGCTTGTATTGGGATCGACAACTTCCTTTAATAACTCTTTAATTTGATCTTCTGAATAGGCCATAAGTCGGTAATTTTAACCTATCTTAGTTACGGCGTCATTTGATAGAATAGTGTCTTAGTCAAACCAATAAAGCTTCTCAATTCATGCGAAAGATCTTAGTTACTTCAGCACTACCATATGCGAATGGAAGTATTCACCTAGGCCATTTGGTTGAATACATTCAAACTGATATCTGGGTAAGATTTCAGAAGATGCAAGGCCATGAGGCTTATTATGTCTGCGCAGATGATACGCATGGAACTCCCATCATGCTTAAGGCCGAAAAAGAGGGGATGACACCCGAAGCGCTGATCAAAAAAGTCCATGTAGAGCACTCGAAAGATTTTTCTGATTTTTTTGTGAATTTCGATAATTTTTATTCAACAAATTCTTCTGAAAATCTTGAGCTTTCTCAATCTGTTTATAAAAAACTTAAACAGAATAAAAAGATTTACACAAAGACCATAGAGCAATTTTATGATCCGGTAAAAGAAATGTTTCTGCCCGATCGTTTTATTAAAGGTGAATGTCCTAAATGTCATGCGAAAGATCAATATGGAGACTCTTGTGAAATTTGTGGCGCTACCTATGCGCCAACAGAATTAATCAATCCCACCTCTTCCGTATCAGGCTCTGTCCCCGTAAGAAAAGAAACAGAACATTACTTTTTTAAACTTTCAGAATGTGAATCGTTTTTAGCCAATTGGACATCTTCTGGAACACTTCAGCAAGAAGCAGCTAATAAAATGAAAGAGTGGTTTAAATCAGGCCTTTCTGATTGGGACATCTCAAGAGATGCGCCTTATTTTGGTTTTGAAATTCCAGATGCACCGGGCAAATATTTTTATGTATGGCTTGATGCGCCAATAGGTTATATGGCTAGTTTTAAAAAGCTTTGTGAGGATAAAAAAATAAATTTTGATGAGTTTTGGAATGCAGAATCGACAACTGAGTTATATCATTTTATTGGAAAAGACATCCTTTACTTCCATGCATTATTTTGGCCTGCAACTTTAGAATTCTCGGGGTACAGAAAACCAACAAAGATTTTTGCGCATGGGTTTCTTACTGTGAATGCAGAGAAGATGTCCAAGTCGCGCGGAACATTTATCACGGCTCGGAGTTATTTGGATCATATTAAAAATCCAGATTATCTTAGATATTATTACGCGGCTAAATTAAATAGCACAATGGAAGATATTGATCTCAATCTAGATGACTTTTTATCTAGAGTAAATAGCGATCTCGTTGGGAAATTTATTAATATTGCGAGTAGAACTTCAGGATTTATACAGAAATATTTTGATGGCAAGCTTTATCTTGATGACTCAAAAACAGCACAAGAGCATATTTCTATCACTCAAAAATGCAAAGATATAGAAAGTGAAATTAAAACATGTTATGAGTCGAGAGAGTATGGGCGAGCAGTAAGAGAAATTATGCGTATAGCAGATATTACAAATGAATACGTCAATACAAAAGCACCATGGACGCTTGCAAAAGATGAAGAGCAGCATAAGGAAGGCTCTGAGTTACACGTGATATGTAGTCGAAGTCTTGAAGCTTTTCGAAGGCTTTCAATTTATCTAACCCCTGTATTGCCAAAGCTGACTAAAGATATTGCCAAGTTCTTTAATGAAAATGAATTTAAATCATTTGGAGATCTTAATAAGAAAGATATTACGGTAAGCGAGTACCAACATATATTAACTAGAGTTGAAAAGAAAGATATCGATATGATGATTGAATCTAATAAAGAATCGTTAGACAAAAATACTGAATCGACGAAAAAGTCGGAGACTGATCAAGCAACTATCTCAATTGATGAATTTATGAAGATTGATTTAAGAGTTGCTCTTATTAAAGAGGCTTCTTTTGTAGAAGGTGCAGATAGTCTTCTTAGATTAATATTAGATTTAAATGATGGCCGTCCTAGACAAGTATTTGCAGGTATCAAATCTAAATATAATCCTGATCAGCTCATTGGAAAATTAACGGTTATGGTAGCGAATTTAAAACCCAGACAAATGAAATTTGGTTTATCCGAGGGTATGGTGCTTGCTGCAAGCAATGAGTCTGAGGGACCTTTTATTCTTTATCCAGATCAGGGTGCAACACCGGGAATGCGCATTAAATAATTAGCTCTAGTTAATTTCTAAGTAAATTTTTTCTAATGTTTCTGATGGATTTGCTGATTGAGTAATTGGTCTTCCAATGACAAGGTGACTAGATCCGGCTTTAATAGCTTCTATAGGTGTCAGAGTTCTTACTTGGTCGTTCGAAGCATCCCCCGCCATTCTTATACCTGGCGTCACATATAAAAACGATTTATGAAGTTGGCTTTTTAGAAATTCCAAATCTTTTGCTGAGCAGACAATACCGTTTAAGCCACTTGTCTCAGCTAGCTTCGCTAGACGAAGTACCTGATTTTCTAATGTCGTAGTCACGCCAATTTCTTCTAGCATTTTTTGATTCATACTTGTTAACACTGTAACTGCAATGAGCAATGGTGGTTGATTACTTTTATTTATACCTTCTAGAGCTGCTTCTAACATATCGCTCCCGCCAGACGCATGAACGTTTATCATCCATACCCCAAGTTGACTTGCAGCCTCACAGGCTTTTTTAACTGTTGTAGGAATGTCGTGAAATTTAAGGTCTAGAAAAACTTTGAAATGCTTACTATGAAGATATTCAATAAAAGCTGGCCCAGTGGCTGTAAATAATTCTTTTCCAACTTTTAGATGGCAGTAATCTGGGTTAAGTTTCGCAACTAAAGATTTTGCGTCCGCGAGATTTGCGTAATCAAGTGCGACAATAACTTTATGTGTTGTTGTTGTCATTAATTAATTTCATTTATCTCAGTAGGTTCTGACGGTAAAGCTTCCCAAGCGTTACAAGCAGGGCATTGCCAATGATGTTGTTTTGCTTTAAAGCCGCAGCCGCTACATGTAAATAAACGTCGATTACCAATTGCATTCCGAACAGTTTGCTGGATAAGCTGAATATCCTGTTCTTTATGTTTGCTATTCATAGCGCGCGCTTGGAATAACTGATCTAAAGCTTGAAGGCTTGGCTTTCTAATTAACTCCTTGCGTGCAAGCTCTTCAGCCATTTCAGAGCCTTCCAATTTTAAGGTGGCTTCATAAATGACATTCAGGAGTGATCTTAATTTGTAATTTTCAAAATAAAGATTTAAAAGTGATAAACCTTCTTCAGATTTTTTTAGCTTCTCAAACGAATTAAGAATTTTAGCTGCTACAAGCCCTAGAGATTCTGGATCTTGGAATTCAATTTTTTTCCAATGATTGATGGCTTTATTATGATCCCCATCCTCAGCATCTAAATCACCAAGTAAGATATTTGCACGAACACATTTTTTGTGAGCATCAAGAGCTTCATTAAGCGATTTGATTGCCGCTTTCTTGTCTTTATCTAAAATTGCGTTTAAAGCAATCTCACAATGGTAATGACTGATTTGAAGTCTAAAAGAAACACCTGATTCTTTTTCTAGCTTAGTGGCCATTTTGATTGCATTTTGCCATTCACGTTCTTTAACGTAAATTTCAAGTAATGCATGTGATGCATATTGTTTGTATTTTCCTGATTCTAGCTTTAGAAATAACTCTTCTGCGCGATCAAATAAACCAGCTTTAAGATAGTCTTGTGCAAGCTCAGCTTTAACAGATTCTTCCTGTGATGGATTAAGGTCTCGATTCTCTAATAGATCAAGATGCATATTGATTGCACGGTCTATATGGCCAATACGTCTTAAGATACTGCCCAGTGCAAAGTGCAGCTCAAGTGATTCATTGTTAATTCGGATAGCATCTATAAAAGCCGTTACCGCTTTTTCATATTGATTAGTAATGAGGTAATTAAGACCTTTGAAGTATGTTGCAGGGAGGCTTGTGGATTCCTTCATGAGCTGTTTAATATCAATACGAGCCGCAACCCATCCTAACGCAAAAAAGAAGGGGATAACTAAGAGCCACAAATATTCGAATTGAATCATAATTGATTTATTGTATATGTATTAATTGATAGATCAAAAAAAAAGCATATCCTGGTAAGAAGATATGCTTTTAAATAATGTTTAGCCTTATTTATCAACGCGGTCTCTAAGTTCTTTGCCTGCTTTGAAATGCGGGACATATTTTTCAGGCACTTCAACCTTCGAACCTGTTTTTGGATTTCTACCTAAGCGTGGTGGGCGATAATTTAAACTGAAGCTACCAAACCCCCTAATTTCAATTCTTTTGCCCTTAGAGAGCGTTTCGCCCATAGCATCAAGAATTGTTTTCACCGATAACTCAGCGTCTTTGTAGACTAACTGAGAGAAACGGCTAGCAAGTAAGTTGATTAATTTAGACTTAGTCATAATATTAATTATTTTTTACTATCTAATTTTGCCTTTAATAATGCACCAAGGTTAGTTGTGCCGGCATTATCAGAACTCTCTTCAACTTCTACCTTCTTCTTAGCAGCTTTTGGTTTAGCCGTATTTTTAGATTTAAATGAAAGTTGAATTGTTTTTTCTTTAGCGTCGACATTGAGGATTTTAACTTCAATTTCGTCACCTACTTTAACGATAGCTGAAGCGTCATCAACTTTATCTTCACTGACTTCGGCAATATCAACAGTGCCTTCAACTTGGTCAGCTAAAGTCACTACGATACCAGAAGCATCTGCTGACTTAACTGTACCTTT
>CAIWQV010000008.1 GCA_903914945.1 uncultured Methylophilaceae bacterium | reverse complement strand
GACTCATAAAAACTCCAAAGCCAGCCCCCAAATAGAACGGTTAAAAAAGCTCCAGGCGTCATAATTCCATAGAAAAGTTTACTTTCCATAACCTTGAATCTTTCATGGCTAATTTTATCCTTGCTTAAAGCGTGATAAACAAAGAGCCTCGGTAGATAAAAAAGACCAGCAAACCAAGTCACCATAAATATAATATGAAGAGTTTTTATCCAGAGCATTTTGGGTATTTTTGAGAAATTAATCTGAACTTTGTTAAAGTTATTGGGTTCATAAAGTAGAAAGAAATAGGCTCTTTAAACCGAGTAAATTAAGCCCATATTTTAACTTAATTTTTTGCCTAAAGTTCAATAACCCTATGGGTTATAACGTTGTTAGCAATTCTTCGACATGATATGCTCATGTTTAAATTAAATATATTTAAATGAACGCCCCAATACTCAAATCTATTTTCAAAACGCAGCCATTTCCAATCAATCGATTGCGTGAAATACCCTATAACTATACTTCCTTTTCAGACCGCGAAATTGTTATTCGATTCCTAGGTGAAAATGTCTGGAATATTCTTAACGAATTAAGAGATGAGAGAAAGACTGGACGATCCGCGCGTATGCTTTTTGAAGTTCTTGGCGATTTGTGGGTCGTTAATAGAAATCCCTATCTTCAAGACGATCTTTTAGAAAACCCCAAACGACTTAAAGCCTTAGTCGACGCGATGTATCACCGCACTCACTCCATTGAAGAAAGAAGCTCTGGAAATGCAAAAGTTATGGAGCTTGCCGAAGCGGCCAATAAAGCCATTAAAACTTTTGAAAATGAATTTAGATTAGTTAAAAAGCTTAGAAGAAAAATTTTTTCTAAGCTTAAAAAATTCACCAAAAAAGATAATATTCAATTCGATGGTTTGGCAAGGGTATCTCATGTCACAGATGCAACGGATTGGCGAGTAGAATACCCATTTGTTGTTATCAATCCAGACCGTGAAGAAGAAATAGCACATATTGTTAAAGGATGTATCGACCTTGAATTAACAATCATTCCAAGAGGCGGTGGTACAGGCTATACAGGTGGCGCAATACCGCTGACTCCATTTTCAGCAGTTATTAATACTGAAAAACTTGATGATATTGGTAATGTTGAGTATCAAAATTTACCTGGTGTAAATGAACGCGTTCCAGTTGTGAAATGTGGTGCAGGGGTTGTTACAAGACGCGCTATGGAAATGGCAACGAATAGCGGACTTGAATTTGCTTGCGACCCGACATCAGCAGATGCATCTTGTATTGGCGGAAATATTGCAGTGAATGCTGGCGGTAAGAAAGCAGTGCTTTGGGGAACAGCTTTAGATAACCTAGCTTCCTGGAAAATGGTTGACCCTGACGGCAACTGGGTTGAGATCGAAAGATTGGATCATAATCTTGGCAAAATTCACTATGTAGATTTGGTGCGGTTTAAAATTAGTCGATACAAGCCTGACGGCAAAGAATTAATTAATGAACCAGAAGTTTTAGAAATACCGGGAAGTAGCTTTAGAAAAATCGGACTAGGAAAAGATGTTACCGATAAATTTTTGAGTGGACTTCCTGGCGTACAAAAAGAAGGATGTGATGGGCTCATCACATCTGGCACCTTCATTCTTCATAAAATGCCTAAGTATGTTAGAACAGTTTGCTTAGAATTTTTTGGCAATGTCTCGCATGCTGTTCCGGCAATTGTAGAAATCAAGGATTATTTAGATCAGTCAGATAGTACGCTCTTAGCGGGATTAGAGCATATGGATGAGCGCTACATTAAAGCTGTTGGGTATAGTACCAAAGCTGCAAGACAAGAACGTCCTCGTATGGTTCTAATCGCAGATATCGCAAGTGACGATGAGGATGCTGTAGGGTTGTCAGCCTCTCAAATTGTACAAATAGCTAATTCAAGAAATGGTGAAGGTTTTATAGCAGTTTCAGCAGATGCTAGGAAACGTTTCTGGCTTGATCGTGCAAGAACAGCCGCGATTGCAAAACATACAAATGCATTTAAGATCAATGAAGATGTTGTTATTCCTCTTCCTAAACTTGGGGAATACTCCGATGGCATTGAAAGAATTAATATTGAGCTTTCAATTAAAAATAAATTAAAACTTTTAGATGATTTAGAAAATTTTATTGAGCATGATAAATTTATTTATGAAGAAGAAGGACTAAATTCTGATCCAGAATTAACTCAAGTGAAACAAAAAATGAGTATTGATTTGATTCATGGGTTAAGAGAAAAATGGGGTCAGATGCTAGATAATCTTGATAGCTCGCCTTCAACGCTGCTTCAAAGAAATGATAATATTGAAGACAAATATGAAAGTATATTTAGAGCGCTTCAGTCTTATGAGTTAAGAATTTCTTGGAAAAAGGAACTCAAAGACCCTCTCCATGAAATTTTTAGCGGAAGAGAATACCAAAGCTTTTTACTAAAACTAGATCAAATACATAAAAATACCCTAAAGAGTAGGGTATTTATAGCACTGCATATGCATGCCGGTGATGGTAATGTGCATACCAATATTCCGGTCAATTCTGATGATTATCAAATGATGCAAGAAGCACGCGAGTCTGTCGTTAGAGT
>CAIWQV010000007.1 GCA_903914945.1 uncultured Methylophilaceae bacterium | reverse complement strand
CCTCACTATACAAGGTCGAGGTTTTGATTCGAAAGTATCCGCAGGGAATAAAGATTTTAAAGATTCAGAATGTGTTTCATGTGGTGCTTGTGTTCAAGCATGCCCAACAGCAACACTTATCGAAAACACTATCATTGAAGCAGGGGTTCCTGAACATAGCGTTACGACGACTTGTGCTTATTGTGGTGTTGGATGTTCATTCCATGCAGAGATGAAAGGTGAAGAAGTTGTTCGCATGACGCCCAATAAAGATGGTGGCGCTAATCATGGGCATTCATGTGTGAAGGGAAGGTTTGCATGGGGCTATGCCACACATAAAGATCGCATTACAACGCCTATGATTCGAAAAAGTATTCATGATCCTTGGGAAAAAGTGACATGGGATGTTGCCATTAATTATGCTGCAAGTGAAATGAAACGGATTCAAAAAAAATACGGACAAGATTCAGTAGGTGCTATTTCCTCTTCACGCTGCACGAATGAAGAAGTGTATGTGGTACAAAAATTAGTACGTGCAGCCTTAGGAAATAATAATATAGATACCTGTGCACGCGTATGCCATTCACCTACAGGTTATGGATTAAAACAAACAATCGGCGAATCTGCAGGCACACAGAATTTCGATTCAGTGATGCATTCAGATGTGATCATGATCATTGGTGCTAATCCGACAGACGGTCATCCTGTGTTTGCATCGCAAATGAAAAGACGCTTAAGAGAAGGTGCGAAATTAATTATTTTAGATCCACGCGCCATCGATTTGGTCGACAACTCTCCCCATATCAAAGCCGACTATCATTTAAAACTAAAACCAGGCTCGAATGTGGCCATGATCAATGCATTGGCACACACCATCGTTACAGAAAATCTTCTAGATGAAGCTTTTGTTCAAGCGAGATGCGAAGACGAGGCATTTAAAGCCTGGAAAGATTTTATTGTGAAATCTGAAAACTCTCCTGAAGTGATGATGCAAGCGACCGGTGTAAATGCAGAGGATGTGAGAGCTGCTGCAAGACTTTATGCGACGGGTGGTAATGCTGCGATCTATTATGGATTGGGTGTGACTGAACATAGTCAAGGTTCTACGATGGTGATGGGTATTGCAAACCTTGCGATGCTAACCGGTAATATTGGTCGAGAGGGTGTCGGTGTCAATCCTCTAAGAGGACAAAATAATGTGCAAGGCTCTTGTGATATGGGATCTTTCCCACATGAATTTCCGGGCTACCGACATGTATCTGATAAAGCGACCTTAGCCTTGTTTGAAAAGGCATGGGATGTGAAATTACAAAATGAACCAGGTTTAAGAATCCCAAATATGTTAGATGTGGCGATTGAGGGGCAATTCAAAGCCCTTTATTGTGAGGGTGAAGATATCGCACAATCTGACCCTAATACAAAACACGTGACACACGCATTAGAGTCAATGGAATGTGTCATCGTACAAGATTTATTTTTAAATGAAACAGCGATGTATGCGCATGTATTTCTTCCAGGCTCTTCATTCCTAGAAAAGAACGGTACCTTCACGAATGCGGAAAGACGTATTTCTAGAGTTAGAAAAGTAATGTCACCTAAGAATGGATATGAGGATTGGGAAGTGACACAAATGCTATGTAATGCATTAGGTTACAAAATGGATTACAAGCATGCATCCGATATCATGGATGAGATTGCAAGATTAACACCAACTTTCAAAGGTGTGAGTTATCAGAAACTAGATGAATTAGGAAGTATTCAATGGCCTTGCAATGATGAGCATCCATTCGGCACACCCACAATGCACATTGATGAATTTGTGCGTGGCAAAGGTAAATTTATCATTACAGAATACGTAGCGACTTCTGAAAAAGTGACAACGAAATATCCACTCATCTTAACGACAGGCAGAATACTTTCTCAATACAATGTGGGTGCGCAAACAAGAAGAACAAAAAATGTGGAGTGGCATGAAGAAGATTTAGTCGAGATTCATCCGCATGATGCTGAAGAAAGAGGTATTCATTCTGGTGATTGGGTAGGCGTTGTGAGTCGAGCAGGAGAGACGGTATTGAGAGCGCAAATTACAGAGCGTGTTCAACCAGGTGTGATTTATACTACATTTCATCATCCTGAATCGGGTGCCAATGTCATCACAACAGAAAATTCTGATTGGGCAACGAACTGCCCAGAATTTAAAGTCACCGCTGTTCAAGTAAGTAAAGTATCACAGCTTTCAGACTGGCAAAAACAGTATCAACATTTCAGCGAAGAACAAATCGAATTTGCAGGTAAATCTAAAGAATTAAAAATTCATTAGATTTAGCAAGTGAGTCACGAAAAATTCATCGACACAGAACATAGTTTTAAGACCTATCAAGTTCTTAAAAGTGGCGCTGATGTGCCAGAAAAAGATGAGATTGCAGAAGAGGTCCCAATTGCATTTGTATATAACGGAATTTCTCATGCAGTGATGTTAGCGTCCCCATCCGATCTTGAGGATTTTGCATTAGGCTTTTCAATTTCAGAAGGCATTATTAAAGACAAGAGTGATGTGTATGGTATTGAAGTCATTCATCAGTCACAAGGTATTGAGCTTCAAATTGAAATTGCGTCAGAGAATTTTCGATCTCTAAAAGATAAGCGCAGAAATTTACTTGGTCGAACCGGTTGCGGTTTGTGTGGTGCAGAGAATTTAGATCAAGCTTTAAGATTGCCTGACATAAAGATTCATCAAATTTTGCCTATCGCAGAGAGTGCAATCCTCAGCGCACTTCAAAATTTAAATAGCATGCAAATCTTACAAAAGAAAACAGGTGCTACCCATGCATGCGCATGGGCGAATGAAAAAGGCGAGATTATAATAGTCAGAGAAGATGTAGGTCGGCATAATGCACTTGATAAACTCATTGGTGCCATTAAATTCAAGGGCGATCTGGACAAAGGGTTTGTGGTCACAACGAGTCGCGCTAGTTATGAAATGGTACAAAAAACGATTATGTTAGGGGCGTCCACACTGATAGCCATATCCGCACCGACAGGACTTGCGATTCGATCTGCGTTAAAATATGAATTATGTTTGATTGGGTTTGCAAGAGCGCCCCATTATGTTATTTATACTTACGCTGAAAGAGTATTAAAAAAATAATTATGAATATTGATCATTTAATTACGATGGCAAATCAAATCGGTGCTTTTTTTAAATCCTATCCAGACCATGAAAAAGCTAAAGAAGATATTGCGAATCATCTCACTAAATTTTGGGCGCCACCTATGCGGAATCAAATTAAAGCGCATGTAGAAAAAGAAGCAGGGAAGGGCTTGGAATTAATTGTCATTGATGCGATCAAAAAGCATCTTTAAGTACTTATTCTTTATGAAATAGTTTATAACTATTTTTGTCACCAGGTTGTTTTTCATTCCACACTAATTTCCAATTCTCACCGATCGGCGGAAGATCTTTTTTGTGTAATTGATAGACCAGTAAATAATGGCAGTTACCCCGGTCACCTTCTCTGGTGGCTTTAATATTCAAATAGTAATCAATCAAATCAATTTGTGAATCATTGATATTGTGCGTGGTAAGACATGTTCTATCTTCAATCACTTTTTCCATCGATAAAAAGAGTGGACTAAAATCTTTCTTATGATTGATCCATGGTAGCCACAACGCCATCAGTAATGCCCAGCTTACAGTCAGTCCAATCGACCAATTTGTTGTACAAGAACGATTAGTGATTCTTATTTTAATCATAGATAAAATCCAAACCAGGGTCAGGAGTATCGCAATGACGAGAAGAAAAATATTAAAGTGTGACTCATTGGTTTGTGCCAAAAATTGCATGCGCTCATAAGTTTTTTGTGGAAAGCCTGTGAGCATTGCATTCCATCCAAGCCAGATTAGAAAAAGAATCGTCGAAAATAAAATAATGCCAAACCAGTTGAGCGCACTTGCAGCACCTCTCCTTAAACTTTCAATACTTCCTGCCGCTATTGTCGATAAAGGAATCAAAAATGGCATCAAGAGCGCTTGATTCTTTGTGGTATATGAAGACGTTAAAATGAATGTGGAGATAAAAAATATAATCGGTAATTGGAATTTAGCTTGTGTCCATAATTTACGTCGCGATTTCCAGATGCCCCATCCTGCTAAAGGTAATGCTGGCCAAGCAAACCAGGCAAGATTCTTAAAGTAAAACATATAATTTTGTGTTTCAAATAAATGAGTGTTTTGGATCCATTTCATAAAGATGTCATGGTTGAACCACCATAAGAGCAATGGCCATAGAATTAAAAATGGAAGGCTTACGAGCAGACTTAAACTTAACACTAAACGATAGCGATGCGTTCGCCATGCTTCAAAAAATAGAGGCAAAAGTAAGCTTGATAGAATTATGGTAAGAAGCGGCATAAGGCCACCTGATAGAAAACTCAAACCTAATCCCAGACCTAAAAGAACTGCTGATCTGAAGGGGCGTCTTTTAGATAAAGCTAAACCATAAAAAGCCATTGATAGGCTAGTTAATATAGCGATTCCTGGCATCAAGGTATGCGCATTAAATATGAGGCCAATGGAACCTATGAAAATAAGGGCTGCTTGTCTACCAAAACCCGTTCCCCAAAGCTCTCGATTGGCCATGCCAATAAATAGAATAGTGAGCCCCATCCAGAAGGCATTGATAAGCCGGCTTGCATCATGAAGTGATATGAAAGGCGTGAGAAGTTTTCCGAATATCGCTCCAGCCCAATAATAGAGTGGTGGATTGGTAAGTGCAGTTTCACTGGCAGCGAGGGGCGCTAAAATATGGCCATTGAGTACAGCATGAATGGCGCTGATACTCTGCGTTTCATAGCCTTTCCAAGGTGCATGACCAAAAAGGCCTGCAAATACCCAGATCAGACATAAAATAACAAAGGAATGAATTTTGGCTCGCTCGCCTAGTCGGCTGCGAGGGGTTGCCATATTGTCTTGCCAGTCGTGTTCGAGTTGAAATCGCATATTTAAAAAAAAAGGCAGCCTATGCTGCCTTTTGATATAAGGATAAAGCCTTACATGCCATATTTTTGTTTAAATTTCTCAACACGGCCTGCTGTATCTAAAATCTTTTGTTTGCCAGTGTAGAAAGGATGACATTGTGAACAAACTTCAATGTTCATATCTTTTCCAACGGTTGAATGTGTCTTGAATTTATTACCACAGCTACATGTGATATTAATTTCAGAGTAATTTGGGTGTGTATCAGCTTTCATAATTTTTCCAACTTTCGTTCAATAGATGCGCATTATCAATGATTTAGGACCAAAAATCAATCAATTTTACGCCTTAACCTCTTCTCATGCTGTCAAAGAAGTCGTTGTTATTTTTAGTGGCTTTAATCTTGTCTAATAAGAATTCCATCGCTTCTAAGTCATCCATAGGATGTAGGAGTTTTCTAAGTACCCATATTTTTTGTAAATTATCTTTAGGAATGAGAAGTTCTTCTTTACGCGTGCCGGATTTATTCACATTAATAGCAGGGTAAAGTCGTTTTTCAGCCATTTTGCGATCCAGATGAATTTCCATATTGCCAGTGCCTTTAAATTCTTCATAAATCACGTCATCCATACGTGAACCCGTATCAATTAAGGCTGTGGCAAGGATAGTAAGTGAGCCGCCTTCTTCAATGTTACGTGCTGCACCAAAGAAACGTTTGGGTTTTTGAAGTGCATTGGCATCCACACCACCTGTAAGTACTTTGCCAGATGAAGGGATCACCGTGTTGTAAGCTCTTGCTAGTCTTGTGATCGAATCTAAGAGAATGACCACATCTTTTTTATGTTCAACAAGACGTTTTGCTTTTTCAAGCACCATTTCTGCGACTTGAACGTGACGAGTTGCAGGTTCATCGAACGTCGATGCGACAACTTCGCCTTTTACAGACCTTGTCATCTCAGTCACTTCTTCAGGTCTTTCATCAATCAGAAGTACGATTAAAGATACATCCGGATGGTTCGATGTGATGGCGTGTGCAATATTTTGCATCATGACAGTCTTACCGCTCTTAGGGCTCGCAACAATCAAACCACGCTGACCTTTACCAATGGGTGCGATCATATCAATCACACGACTTGTAATATTTTCTTCGCCATTGATATCTCTTTCTAGTGTGAGAGGTATGGTTGGGAATAAAGGGGTTAAGTTTTCAAAAAGAATTTTATTCTTTGTATTTTCTGGCGCTTCATTATTAACTTCATCTACCTTTACAAGCGCAAAGTAGCGTTCACCATCTTTAGGCGTTCTAATTTCACCTTGAATCGTGTCACCAGTGTGAAGATTGAAACGACGAATTTGTGAAGGCGAAACATAAATATCATCAGGACCTGCAAGATAAGATGTATCAGGCGATCTTAAAAATCCAAAACCATCCTGTAAGACTTCTAATGTGCCATCCCCATAAATACTATCTCCCTTTTTCGCTTTATTTTTTAAGATCGCAAAGATTAAATCTTGCTTTCTCATGCGGCTCGCATTTTCGATTTCGTCCGTGATTGCCATTTCTACGAGTTCTGCAATAGGGAGATGTTTTAATTCAGATAAATGCATGTTTTGGTTTTCCGATTAGTGTTGCGTTGAGGGGGTTGGTGGAGGGGGAAGTTAACTTTAGATGTTGCTATCAATAAATGTGGTTAATTGGGATTTCGATAATGCACCGACTTTAGTAGCTTCGACATTGCCGTTTTTAAAAATCATTAAAGTCGGAATGCCTCTGATGCCAAACTTGGCTGGTGTCTGAGCGTTTTCATCAATATTGAGTTTTGCGATTTTGAGCTTACCTTCGTAGTCTTTTGATATTTCATCCAGAATCGGTGCAATCATTTTGCAAGGGCCGCACCACTCAGCCCAATAGTCCACAAGAACTGGCACGGAGGATTGAAGCACTTCAGTTTCAAATGTTGCGTCTGATAAATGGATAATATTTTTACTCATGGTGACCTCTAATGGATTAATTCTGTAATTAAGCTAGCTAGTGTTACGGGCAATTTATTTTGGGATTTAGAACTAACTTGAATGTTTTGAAAAAACTATGAAAATCATTATAGCAACATCTTCAATTAAATCAAATGATGCTTAAGGCTGCCATGAAAGCAGTCTTAGAAAATTTATTTATCTTTTATTTTCAACAAGTTAAGTATGAAACTGCTTGACCTAGTTTTTGAGATATTCAAAAACCTTAATGACTTTAGTAACTTTATTTGTATTTTTTGCGATTTCTTCGGCTTCTTTCGCTTCTTTTTCGTTCAAGATACCCATGAGGTAGACCGCTTTATTTTCAGTCACGACTTTAACGAAGAAAGGGGAGACTTTGTTTTCTTTAAAAAAGCGCGCCTTCACATTAGAAGTAATTAATGTATCTTCAGCCCTTGCTGATAAAGAATTGACAGGTCCAATTGTGAGTTCATTCATCACAGATTTGACGTTAGCGAGCGCTTTAATTTGATCGGTAATTGTTGATTTAATCTCTTCGCTCGGTACTTGGCCCAATACAAGTATGTGACCGTTATAACTTGTCACATTCGTATGTATATCGCCTTTAAGTTTTTGAATATTTGCAAAAGCTTTTAATTCAATATTAGAGTCTTCAAGAATGACACCTGGTGTTCTTCGATCCGCTACAGTATCTATACCTACAGCACCTCCGCCAATGATGGCAGCAGGACATCCAAAGAGTAGTAATAAGATGAATGATACGAAAAGTAATTTGATATGTTTAAGCATATTTTTCCTCTAAACTTTTATTAACATAGCATTGATATGTGACAAAATGATTATATATCTTTTAAAGAAGTGTTTTTAAGTGCTT
>CAIWQV010000006.1 GCA_903914945.1 uncultured Methylophilaceae bacterium | reverse complement strand
GTGCATATCTTGTTAATCATGATCATGATTGTGAGTTTTGAATGGCGGGTAAAGTTGCCTCAGGTGGCAGAAGTTGAATTATGGGATTCTATTCCTCAATCGAATGCTAAACCTATAGAGACGCCAGCCCCTGAAAAGAAAGTTGAAGTGGAACCACCCAAGCCTGTGGATAAGCCCTCTAAAGTTGAAGAAATGATTAAATCGCTGACGAGTGATAAGGCTGATATTAGTTTGAAGCAAAAAAAAGAAGAAGAGCGTAAGAAATTAGAAGATCAAAAAAAGAAGGATGATTTGAAGAAAATTCAAGAAGAGCTTTTAAAGCAAGATCAATTAGCTAAACTCCAACAAGAATTATTACAAGAAAAGCCAAAACCTTCATTAAATCGTCATGAAGAGATGAAACAATCCAATACTCAAGAGGGCGGAGCTAAATTAGGCGAGATGGATAAATATAAAGTATTAATTCAAAGAAAAATTCAGCAGAATGTAAATAAACAATTATGTGGCTCCACCCCCGTTGAGCTTCAATTTGAAATTGGGCTGATGCCTACAGGCGAATTGATTGGTAATCCTAAAATGTTAAAATCAAGCGGCATTCCGGTATGTGATGAATCAGTAGAACGTGCTATTTTTCAATCACAACCTTTACCGGTACCGACGGATACAGATTTATTTTCGAAATTTAAAAATTTAAAACTTAACTTCCATCCCAATGAAAAAATATAATTCGCATATGCTAAAAATAATTCAAACGTTTATTGCCTTGTTTTTGATTTCTATATCTATGGATGTGTTTGCGATTGAAACGATTGAGATTTCAGGGGGTGGCACTAAGCAAATTAATATTGCGGTGATGCCCTATAAAGAAGTGGTGGCTGACAAATCTAGTAGCCGTATGCATCAAATTATTGCGGCCGATCTTTATCGTTCAGGTTTTTTTAGATCTCTCGAAGTAGAAGGTTTAATCAATAAACCTTCAGCCTTAAGTGACATTAATTACTCTGAAATGGCTGCGATTCAAGCGCAAGTGATGACGCTAGGCCAAGTGGAAGTAAATAATAATCGTATGAAGGTCAATTGGTTTTTAGTAGATATTAATAAAAAAACGATTTTAACGACGATGGAATTTTCAGGGCCAGTGGCTCAATATCGTGCGATAGCCCATAAAATTTCTGACACCATTTATGAAAAGATAACTGGGATTCCAGGCGTTTTCAGCACTAAGATTTCCTACATTTCAAAAAATAAAGGTCGCTATTCTTTAAATGTAGCTGATGCGGATGGATTTAATGTGCAGTCAGTAGTGGGATCCCCTCAACCTATTATTTCTGCGAGATGGTCACCGGATGCAACCAAAATTGCTTACGTATCTTTTGAAAAGAAAAAACCGATTATTTATATTCAGTCCTTAGTGACAGGACAAAGAACAGTGGTGGCTAATTTTAAGGGTAACAATAGTTCACCTTCATGGGCTCCGGACGGCAGACGTCTTGCGATTGTTTTAACCTATAACGCGAACTCACAAATTTATTTAATCGACCCAGATGGGTCTAATCTAAAGCCGCTTATCCAAAGTACGCATATCGATACGGAACCTGTATGGTCGCCTGATGGAAAGTTTATTTATTTCACATCAGATCGCGGTGGCCGCCCACAAATTTATAAAGTTTCATCAAATGGCGGTGAGCCGCAGCGCGTGTCATTTGAGGGCAATCAAAATCTAAATCCTAATATTTCCCCTGACGGAAAAATGTTGTCCTATGTGATGCAAGAAGAAGGAAGGTTTAGAGTGGTGTTACATGATTTACAAACAGGACAAATTACGAAAATTACTGATGGTCCTTTTGATGAAGCGCCTAAGTTTTCACCGAATGGGCATGTGATACTATATGCACATAAGATCAACGGATCTGGCGACCTTTCCACCGTCTCGATTGATGGGGCGGTTCGCCAATCATTTAATATTCATGCCGATGATATTAGAGAGCCCGCTTGGGCACCTTTTGTAAAATAAATTAACTTAATGGAGATTTGGAAAATGAAAAAATCATTACTGCTCGCATCATTACTCTCATTATTTTTAGTAGGTTGTAGCTCAACACCTATTAATGATGCTTCAAAACCTGCTGGTCCTTCTGTATCTAATGATGAAAAAGATCTCGATCTTGCAAGTCTTCGCGATCCAAATAACATCTTATCTAAACGTAGTATTTATTTTGACTATGATAAAGATGTGGTGAAAGCTGAGTATAAAGATCTCGTCGCAGCCCATGCTAAATATGTGGCTTCGCATCCAAGAGCAAAAATGACTTTAACGGGTAACACGGATGATCGTGGTTCACGCGAATATAATGTGTCTCTTGGCCAAAAACGTTCTGTGTCGGTTAAGAAATCTATGAATGTATTAGGTGCACAAGATACACAAATCGAAACAGTGAGTTTTGGTGAAGAGCGTGCGGACACGAATTGTAAAGATGACG
>CAIWQV010000005.1 GCA_903914945.1 uncultured Methylophilaceae bacterium | reverse complement strand
TGCAATTGAAGACACGATTGATCATTTAGACTGGCGATCAGGATGGTCAGGTAATTCCCGTGTAAGAGAATCTTTCTTCAATCTAGCCCGTCTCATTAGAAGCTTTCCTGAAAACTCTCAAGTCGTTTATTTTACAGATGGGGAAGAGGCTCCTAAACTTCACGCATTCAACACAAGAGATCTTTCCCAATTCCAAGGAGGAAATGATTGGGTGGTTGTAGGTATCGGCAGCCTTAAAGGCGCTCCTATTCCGAAACTCGATGGAAAGAATCAATTAATTGGCTATTGGTCTAATGAAAGCTTTGCATTGCAACCAGGCATTGCACAAATCTCTGAAGCTAATATTGGCACTCGAAATGATAACGTCGCTGGTGGTGAAAGTGATCGCTATATGTCCAAGCTTGATGAGGTTTACTTAAAAGATATTACTAAGCAAATAAATGGTATTTATGTACGAGGTGACTCTGTCCTTAACATTTTGAGCGCTATGAAAAAACAAAAACCTGCGTGGCAAGATACGGCAGACTTCCATCTTAAGTGGTTTTTTGCTTCACTCGCAGGCGTTATATTTAGCTTAAGATTTATTTCCATCAAACAAATAAAGCAATATGTCATCAAACGTAAAAAATAAATTTGTTGTTCTTGACCAAACGTCATTAATTGAAGTTCAAGGTGAAGACCATGTTGAATTTCTTCAAGGACAACTCACCCAAGATATTAAGCTTCTCACTCAAAATCAAGCTAAATTTGCTGGTTTTTGCAACCCCAAAGGAAGGCTGTTAGCTTTCATGTTGGCTTATGGGTATGACAATGCCATTCATATACAGATAGACAAATCGATTGAAGAGTCAATGCTCAAACGTCTTAGGATGTATGTACTTCGCTCAAAAGTCAGTATTCAGTCAATAAGCGATCAATTTACTCAAATAGGATTTATAGGCTCAGAAGCACTCACAAAATTAAACATTCATGCTCCGCAGAATTTTCTAGAAATTACTACGTCGCATGACGTCATGATTATGCGAGTCAGCAAAAATACTGAGCGCTACGAACTTATAGGAAAAAATTTAGCAATAGATGCATTCATGAAGTTCGCTTTATCTGAATATACGTCTATGAGTATTGATGAATGGAATAATCTAAGTATTATAGATGGCATCCCTGAGATCTTTCCAAGCACGCAAGAATCTTTTATTCCTCAATCAATTAATATGGATCTTGTTGATGGTATTAATTTCAAAAAAGGCTGTTATACGGGGCAGGAAATCGTTGCGCGAACACATTATCTGGGTAAAGTGAAAAGGCGTATGTATCGTGTATCTTTCGAATCGGATGATCACTTAACACCAGGCGATTTAATTTTAAATGAAAAAGAAGAGGAAATAGGTCAGCTTGTAAGATCAGCTAAAGAAGGTGGTAAGAAAATCAACGCACTTATAGAGTTAAGGGTAGATCAAGCACATGAAGCGCTTTATATTAAACATCATTTGATTCACATTTTCCCAGAAGATCAAATCAGATTTGATTAGCGCTTAACTGGCGAAACATCTAATTGCTCAGTTTCTTTTTTTTCTTTTTCGTGATTTGTCACCTGAAAAAATATCTCATCCTGCTTAATCATTCCAAGCTCATTGCGAGCTCTCTCCTCAATAGCTGAAAACCCCTGCTTAAGATCAGTAACTTCAGCATTAAGCACATTATTTCTAATCTGATTATCAGCATTTATTTTCTTCTGTGCATCAATTTGGTGATTTAAGTTCCATACCCTAAACCAACTACCTTTACCAATCCACAATGGATATTGCATTAACGCTATAAGCACTATAAAGATGATTGTTAAAGATTTCATAGGAAGTTATTTATTTAATTGATAAAATCAATTTAATCATGCATAGCTTGAATCATTTCCAAGCTCCTCTTCGATTCGAAGAAGCTGATTGTATTTTGCAATACGTTCAGATCTAGAAAGCGAACCTGTTTTAATTTGTAGTGCATTTGTTGCAACCGCTAAGTCTGCGATAGTTGTATCTTCTGTCTCAC
>CAIWQV010000004.1 GCA_903914945.1 uncultured Methylophilaceae bacterium | reverse complement strand
GAATTCATGAAATACATGGAAGGTAGCGCGATTCTTCGCATTGGTTATGATCAATGGCTTAGAAATATAGCAGTTGGGCTTGGCAATGCTAAAACATCGGAAAGTGTTGTGAATGCTCTTAAAGGAAGGCTTAACGAAGCTTCTCCGCTTGTTAAAGAGCATATATCATGGGCGCTCGCACAACATAATTTTCATATGCATTAAGTATGTCTTTGCTATAATGCGAGGCTACATTGAATTTTCTTTATTAAATCTTTGAATTGAACGTTATACATGTCGCAAATTAATCAGTCGTCTACTTGGAAATCGCTTCACCAACATAAAAAAGATATCGAATCCATCTCCCTTCGTGAGATGTTTCATAAAGACCCCAATCGATTTAATCAATTTCATATTCAATTAAATGATTTACTTTTAGATTATTCAAAACATCGTATTTCGAAAGAAACTATAAGTCTCTTAGTTAAGCTTGCAAAAGAAGTAGATGTTGAGGGTTGGCGAGATCGCATGTTTCTGGGTGAAAAAATCAATTCCACTGAACATCGATCCGTTCTTCACACAGCACTTCGTAATCAAAGCAATGCATCCATTATTTGTGACGGCGAAGATGTTATGCCTAAAGTGAAAGGCGTACTTAGAAAAATACGTCGCTTTAGCGAGGAAGTAAGATCTGGCCAATGGAAAGGCTTTACAGGTAAAACGATTACGAGCATTGTAAATATTGGTATCGGTGGCTCTGATTTAGGTCCTGCGATGGTCTGTCAGGCATTAAAACCTTATGGCTCAAAAAGCATAACACCTTATTTTGTGTCTAATGTAGATGGTGCGGATCTCTCTCAAGCATTAGAAAAATGTGACCCAGAAACAACACTTTTTATTATTGCCTCTAAAACATTTACCACACAAGAGACAATGACCAATGCCTTTTCAGCTAGAGATTGGTTCTTAAAAACCGCAAAAGATAATCAACATATTAAAAAACACTTCGTTGCATTATCAACCAATCAACATTTGGTATCAGAATTCGGCATTGATCCTGAGAATATGTTTGAGTTCTGGGATTGGGTGGGTGGCCGTTACTCGCTTTGGTCTGCGATTGGTTTATCCATTGCAATTTATATAGGTATGGATGGTTTTGAGGATCTACTTAAAGGTGGTTTTGAAATGGACGAACATTTTAAAACAGCGCCTATTGAACAAAATATCCCGATGATTATGGGGCTATTAGGTGTTTGGTATATTAATTTCTTTGACTGTCCTACGCATGCTATCTTGGCCTACGATCAAGGCTTATCTAAATTAGCGCCCTACCTTCAACAAGCTGACATGGAAAGTAATGGTAAGTTTATCAATCGCGATGGCGAGCATATCGACTTTCACACGGGCCCGGTACTTTGGGGTGAGGTCGGCACCAATGGCCAGCATGCATTCTACCAACTTCTGCATCAAGGTTCAGAAATCGTGCCTGCGGATTTCATCATGCCTATTGAATCTCATTACCACATAGGTAAAGATGGTAATGAGCATCACAAAATTTTACTTTCCAACTTCATTGCACAAACGCAAGCGCTCATGCTGGGTAAGACATATGATGAAGCGCGTCTGGAAATTGAAAACCAAGGATATGAAGGGGAAGATATTGAAAGCTTTATCCCCCAAAAAACATTTGAAGGAAATCGACCCACCTCCTCCATTCTGTTCCAAAAATTAACGCCAAAAACTTTAGGTCAAATTATTGCAATGTATGAACATAAGATCTTTACACAAGGCATTATCTGGAATATCAATTCATTTGATCAATGGGGTGTGGAATATGGCAAACAGATTGCAAAACAAGTGTTGCCTAAGTTATCAGAAAAAACACTTACTAATAACTTTGACAGCTCGACGAATGGATTAATTAATTACATTAACAAAAATAAATAAGTTATTGATTTTATTTAATAATTAACGTTTGTTTTAATATAGCCGTGCGCAATGACTCGTTCATGGAAGAGCCAAAACTGGCGCCAAATTTTCGTGCAAATCGATCAGCAAAACCTTCATAAGTCGTAAAATCAACTATCTCTTCAGCTTTAATAATCTCTCTTGCAACATAATCATAGTTACCGAAACTATCAGCCAAACCTAATTTCACAGCCGCTTCACCATTCCAAAAAAGTCCAGTGAACATTTCCGGAGATTCTTTGAGGCGGCTTCCTCGGCCATCTTTAACGACTTTAATAAATTGTTGATGTACCTCATTCAGCATGTCTTGAACAAAGGCTTGCTGTTTAGGATTCACTGGAGAAAAAGGATCGAGCATTGCTTTATTTGAACCTGCTGTCATAAGCCTTCTTTCCACGCCGACTTTTCTCATGGTGTCTGTAAAACCAAAGCCATCCATAAGAACGCCAATAGAGCCCACGATACTGGCCTTGTCGACGAAAATTTCATCCGCAGCTACAGCAATATAATAACCACCTGAAGCACAAATATCTTCGACTACTGCGTAGACTGGAATATGCGGATGCAATTTCTTCTGACGTTTAATTTCATCATTGATCATGCCAGCTTGAACTGGACTACCTCCAGGACTATTGATTTTTAAAACAATGCCTTTTGTCCCACGGCTTTCATAAGCCCTTTGTATGCTTTCAAAAAAATCTTTTGCATTCACTTCATCTTTTTCGCCAATGACGCCATTAATTTCAATCAATGCTGTATGACTTCCAGAGCCGCCTTTCGTGTGCATGACTCCAAAGGCCAAAAATAAGAGTACAAAGAGATAAAAAAATGTAATTGATTTGAAAAAAATGCCCCAACGCCTTGCAATTCTTTGCTCACCTAAAGCTGAAAGCGCAATCTTTTCTAGTGCCTCTCTTTCCCAGTGCACATTTGTTTTCTTTTCTATTTTTTTTCTAATTGCCATTTACTTAACCCCATAAATACTTTAAAAAGTTTCAATCCATAATACATCGTTTGATTCGGTTACATTTAATTTTTGTAATGTTTCGCCACGACAGGGCCCTGAAATACATTCTCCGGATGCTGGATGGTAAATGGCACCATGTGTCGAACAAACAATCCATTGCTTTTCATCATCCATAAATTCATTGGGCTTGTAATCGAGCTCAATGGGCATGTGCTTACATTGATTCAAATACGCATAATATTCACCTTCAAAAAAAACTACAAAGCCAGACTGCTTAGCATTTTGTGTTTGATATTCAAATCGCACAGTTGAGCTGCTCCCTGAAAAGGCTTGCTTATCTATTTCAATCTTAACGTTTGCATTCATGACAGCAAGAAATCTACGACTTCTTTAAATGAATCAAAACAGGCTAAAGGCTCAAAACTCATCAATACATCTTTTGGTTGTGCGCCATAAGTGACGGCAATGGATTGAATGTGAGCATTCTTTCCCATTTCAAGATCATAGTGGGTATCACCCACAATCACAGCTCGGCTAGCTGGAATCTGCGTTTCTTCTAATATAGCTTCAACCATATGGGGGTGAGGTTTAGAAAAGCACTCGTCTACAGTTTTAGTACTTAAAAAATATCTATTTAAATCAGTATATTGTAATGCAAACTTAAGGCCTTTTCTACTTTTTCCGGTTGCAACGGCGAGCTTGCATTTATGTTGATAAAGTCGCTCGATGCCCTCTTTTACACCATCAAAAAGATATGAATTACCTTCATTTGCATGATAATGCGAACGATAACCTTCAGCCACTTTTTCCAATAACTCAGAAGATAAATGAGGGAATAATTTAAGTAATAATTGATTTAAACCGAGCCCTAGGGTTTTTAAGATTAAAGTCCTGGGCGGTGCAATCACGCCTGCCCCTTCAGCTGCTGAAATAACAGCATCAACGATGATACCGGTTGAATCAGCGACAGTGCCGTCCCAGTCAAGAATCACTAGATCAAAACGTGGCGATTTCATAAAGCTTGCTGACTTAAAAATGCATCGAGCTCGCGTGGCAAAGGTGCTTTTAATTCCAATAGCTCATCAGTCAATGGATGCTTCAGTTTCATAGAAAAAGCATGCAGAAACATGCGTTTTAAGCCTTTTTTTTGCAGCGTTTTGTTTAATGAAAAGTCGCCGTATTTGTCGTCACCTAATATAGGAAATCCTAAATGGGCAAGCTGAACTCTTAATTGATGGGTTCTTCCGGTAATAAGCTTTGCCTCGAGGAGAGAATATGGGCCTAAAGACTTCTTTAAGTAAAAGATTGTTTTACTCATTTGATTCTGACTGTCATCATCTTCATCAGTCACATTGACACGCCTCTCACCGCCTTGTGTGAAGGTTTTCTTTAGCATGAGTTCGACTGTTTTTTTAGGCTCTGTCCATTCGCCCTCGACCATCATAGTATATTTTTTTTCAATACGATTATGTCGCATCATATCGTGCATATTCACTAGGGCTGAACGCTTTTTAGCAATCAATAAAATCCCTGAAGTCTCTCGATCAATACGATGAACAAGCTCTAAAAACTTAGCTTTTGGTCTTGCGTGACGAATCAATTCTATAACGCCAAAATTAAGGCCACTTCCACCATGAACTGCGTAACCACTGGGTTTATTAATCGCCAATAACGCATCATCTTCGAAAATAATATTTGTATCTAGCCAGGCTGTTTGTTGTTGCTTAGGCTCAATAATGTGCGGGGTTCTCTCTGTTTCAATAGCGATGGGAGGGATTCTTACTTGATCATCTATCTTGAGACGATAAGAAGTGTCGACTCGCTTTTTATTCACCCTCACCTCACCACTTCGAAGAATTTTATAAATGTGGCTTTTAGGCACATTTTTTAAAATTTTTAAGAGGAAATTATCGATTTTTTGTGTCTCGCTTGCTTCATCCACCACAACAAATGTAGCTTTTTCATCAGAAAAAATATTTTTAAGGTTTGTATTTTGAGCCATATTTTGTTTAATTGGATTTATACCCTATACTAGGTGTGTTCAGACGCTCTTAATCAATTGAATTAAAGAGATAATTTAAGCTGAATTATACCGTGACAACAAATTACTATGGCTTTTTCCGCTCGCCTTATTTTGAGTAGCGGCCTTGAAACAAGGTTTAAAAATTTAAAGAATATTTTAGTTTTATTGCACATGTTCATAACAAAGAATAATAAATATATTGCTCAACAATCTTACAAATAAGATTTGTGTTTAAGTAAATAGATTAAAAAAACTTTTTGATAAAAAAGTTTTAACTTAAGGAACGCTAACCTTTTCCATGGTTAGTTGTGCACCTGAACAGCTGAAATACATTCTTTATCTTAAAACCTACTTGTAGGAGTTTTAGATAATGAAACGTATGCTTTTTAATGCAACCCAATCAGAAGAATTGCGAGTTGCGATTGTAGATGGTCAAAAATTAATCGATCTTGATATTGAACGCGGAAGTCGCGCTTTAAAGAAAAGTAACATTTATAAAGGCATTGTGACTCGTGTAGAACCTTCACTTGAAGCTGCTTTTGTAAACTATGGCACAGAGCGTCATGGCTTCCTTCCTTTCAAAGAAATTTCACCGCAATACTTTAAAGACACAACTCAAAACCGTCCTCGCATTCAAGATGTGATTGAAGAAGGTCAAGAAATTATCGTTCAAGTCACAAAAGAAGAACGAGGCAACAAAGGTGCCGCGCTTTCAAGCTACCTTTCTCTTGCAGGACGATATATCGTATTAATGCCCAACAATCCAGATGGTGGAGGCGTTTCAAGACGTGTTGAAGGCGAAGAGCGTAATGAATTCCGCGACCATATTTCAAACTTAGATATCCCAGAAGGCATGAGCGTGATTGGTCGAACAGCAGGTGTAGGTTCGTCTCTTGAAGAGCTGCAATGGGATTTAAATTATCTAAAACAATTGTGGACTGCGATTGAAGAAGCATCACAAGGGCAATCAGGTGCGTTCCTCATCTATCAAGAAGGTAATCTTGTTATTCGTGCCATCAGAGACTATTTTCATCCTGAGATAGGTGAAATTCTCATTGATACTCAAGAGATTTATGATCAAGCTACACAATTTATGAATCATGTGATGCCAAATTATGTAGATCGCGTAAAACTCTACGAAGATGAAGTTTCTTTATTCTCTCGCTTCCAAATTGAACATCAAATTGAATCTGCTTTTTCAAGGGAGGTGAGATTGCCTTCCGGTGGCGCTATTGTGATCGATCATACAGAAGCTCTTGTTTCTATCGATGTGAACTCATCAAGAGCAACCAAAGGAAGTGATATTGAACACACAGCATTTAATACTAATATTGAAGCGGCTGAAGAAGTGGCTAAACAATTAAGACTGCGCGACTTAGGCGGTCTCGTTGTGATTGACTTTATTGATATGGAAAGCCAAAAAAATCAACGTGAAGTTGAAAGTCGATTTAGAGATGCGCTTCATCATGATCGCGCACGTGTCCAAACAGGAAAAATTTCACGTTTTGGGTTGCTTGAGCTTTCTCGTCAAAGACTTCGTCCAAGTATTGGCGAATCAAGTAATAGCATATGTACTAAATGTAATGGCACCGGCTCAATTAGAGATATTCAATCATCGGCATTACATATTCTTCGTATGATTCAAGAAGAAGCCATGAAAGAACATAATGCAACTATTTCAGCTCAATTGCCTATTGAAGTCGCTACATTCCTTCTAAATGAAAAACGTTCAGATATATTCAGTCTTGAACAACGCTTAAAAGTTGAAATTATATTAATTCCTAACAAACATCTTGAATCTCCAAATTATTCAATTTCAAGCTCAAAACATGATGATGTTTCAAGCCAAACGAAGGCAAGCTACGAAATGATGGAGTCACTTAACGAAGGTAATCAAGTTTTAAATTATAAACAAGTCTCTAATGAGCCAAAACAAGAGCCTTTAGTAAAGGGTATCGTTCCTGATACTCCTGCTCCGTCAGGATCAGGAAAACCAAATAAAACATTATTTGGATTCTTTAAAAATCTTATTGCTGGTGATGATGAAAATACTGTAAATCCTAATGAAGAAAAATTAGAGGTTTCTGAAACAAAAGAAAATAATCGTCCACGTCCGCAAAATAATAATCGAGGACGTAATAATCGCCATCAAAAATTTAAGCAGCCGCATAATAACAATAAAAAGCCACAAGGAGAGGCTCAGTCTTCTGAAACAGATGCAACCTTACCTTCAGAAAAAACAAATCCGGCTGATGCACGACCTAATCAAGATAATAATAGACGTGGTCGAAACAATAATCGTGGTCGTTTCAATAAAGACCGTGGAGCGAGATCTAATCAAGGTCCAAATGATTTCGAGAAAAAAGCTTTAGCATCTCAAGATGCACCAATTTTAAATAAGCCTGTTCCTGAAGTTAGAGCACCTCAGGAAAATAGAACAGAGTCTAAGCCAGTGGAAGCATCCAAAAAACCTGCTCCTCCCAAGCCTAGAAAAAAAGTAGAAGAAAAACCAGTTGATCTAAAGGCAATCGGTCTTGAGCTTGTTGAAACAAAAGCTAAATCAAAACCTAAGGCTAAAAAAGAAATAGAAGAAAAACCAAAAAAAATAGCGCCGAAGAAAACAGCTGCTTGGCAAAAGAAAGAAAAAGCTAAAGATGAACCTATCGTAATGGTTGAAACAAAGGCTGCTAAGAAAAAGCCTGCTAAATAGATTGTTTAATAAAGCTTATAGATAGCCAACCAAGATAAGCCATTAAAATTGATCCAAAAACATGAAGCGCAATAAGGGTGAGCGAGGCGACGAGCTCATTCTTTTGCAATAACTGAAAAATCTCGGCAGTAAATGCAGAGAATGTAGTAAGACCTCCTAAAAAACCTATATTAATAATAAGTTTTAAATCTGGACTAAGGTCACTAAAGAATTCAAAAGCCCCCATCGATACGCCCATTAAGTATCCACCTAACAGATTGACTGTTAAAGTGCCTATCGGAAATATTGGATGAAGGGTATTTAATAAGATACCTAAGCCCCATCGGCTCCATGCACCTATAGCTGCTGCCACACCTATATATATAAAATTTTTCAAGATAATTTTAAGAAATGCTCGCGATAATATTTTAGCTCGTCGATCGAATCATATATATCTGACAAGGCTTCATGTTTGCTTGTTTTTTTAAAGCCTTGATATAGCGAAGGTCTCCATCGACGAGCAAGCTCTTTAAAAACACTGACATCTAGATTTCTGTAATGAAAATAACTTTCTAAAGTGGGCATATGCTTTGCCATGAAACGCCGATCTTGGCAAATTGAATTGCCACACATCGGTGATTTATTTGGTGCAATATGTTTTTTTAGAAACTCAATAGTCAATTCTGAAGCGTGAACTTCATCAAACGATGATTGCTTCACTTTTTCAATCAATCCTGATTTAGAGTGAGTGGACTGATTCCATGCGTCCATACCATTTAATACTTCATCTGCTTGATGAATCACAATAACTGGGCCTTCTGCAATGATGTTTAAATGCGGATCGGTCACAACGGTTGCAATCTCGAGAACTTTATCAGTCTCTGTATTAAGTCCGCTCATTTCCATATCAAGCCATATTAAATTATCGTCCGAAGAGCTCATCATGATTTCCATTAAAATAGTACTAATTGATTGAAACAATCTACAACGTAAGATTGTTTTCGTACAGAATACTAGAATATTAACTTAATTCAGAGACATTATGGACGAAATACTACGCAACACCTTTATTGCTGTTCTTACCTTAAGTACCGGCATTCACCTATGGCTTGCAAGAAGACATATCAACTTTGTCTCTCAGCATAAGAATAAAGTACCTGATGCCTTCAAAAAAAATATCACTCTTAAAGATCATCAAAAAGCTGCAAATTACGCCATCGCTAAAAGTGAGCTAGGCTTAAAAGATACTATTGTTCAAGCTTTTGTACTTCTCGTTCTTACTTTGGGGGGATTGATCAGTATGATCTCTCACCTATTTGATCCCATTGCATCACCCATTTTAAAAGACGTTGGAATCATACTAAGTGTTATGTTTTTAAGTAGTCTTATTGATCTGCCATTTAATTATTACAAAACATTCAATATTGATGAAGTGTTTGGTTTTAACCGAATGACTAAAAAACTATTTTTTTCAGATCTTTATAAACAAATGCTTTTAGGTTTATGTCTCGGCCTCCCGATTTTGTTTGTTGCATTGTGGATGCTTCAAAATGCGGGCGGATATTGGTGGATTTATCTTTGGGCAGTATGGAGCGGATTTAATCTTTTAATTCTTGCAATCTACCCCACATGGATTGCTCCATTTTTTAATAAATTTTTACCTCTTAAGGATAAAACTTTAAAAAGTAAAATCATCGCACTATTAAAAAAATGTGGCTTTAAATCCCAAGGATTATTTGTGATGGATGGTTCCGCTAGAAGTAATCATGGCAATGCATATTTCACTGGCTTTGGTAAAAATAAACGTATTGTATTCTTCGATACCTTACTAGAACGTCTTAATCATAATGAAATTGAAGCTGTATTAGCGCATGAGCTTGGTCATTTTCATCATAATCACGTTAAGAAAAGAATTGTGATGATGTTTGTTGTAAGTTTTATTGGCCTTGGAATCCTAGGATACCTAAAAGATCAATTATGGTTTTATCAAGGCTTAGGTATTACTGAGCCTTCAAATGGAAATGCCTTGCTACTCTTTATGTTAGTAGGTCCTACCTTTATTTTTTTCATAAGACCAATCATGGCATTTTATTCAAGACAAAATGAGTTTGAAGCAGATCGTTATGCAAAAATGCATTCAAGTGCAAAATATCTTAAAGAGTCATTAGTGAAACTTTATAGAGATAATGCATCAACTTTAACACCCGATCCTTTATATTCAGCATTTTATGATTCTCACCCTCCTGCTTTGCAGCGCATCGCGAGGCTATAAGAGCTTTTTAGTAGCAACCAATGGTAAAATGTCATTAATTTAGATGACTTAATGCTTAATAAAATGGATATTACAACACGCTTAGAATTTGATGCAGGGCATCGTATACCGAATCATAAAAGTAATTGCAAAAATTTACATGGGCATCGTTATGCTATCGAGGTCACTGTAACAGGACCTATTCATGACGATAGAAAAAGTTCAGATTTTGGTATGGTGATAGATTTTTCTGATGTGAAACAAATCATTAAAGATTTAGTGGTGGAGCCTTGGGATCACGCATTCATCGTTTTTCAAGATGATAAGGAAATTTTAAACTTTTTAAATACGCTACCAAGTCATAAAACTGTGATATTTCCTGTTGTTCCTACAGCAGAAAATATGGCATCCGAAGCGTACAGAATTTTAAATGGTGAAATGAATAAACGCTTTAATGGCCAGCTTAAAATAAAACAAATTCGCATGTACGAAACACCTAACAGTTGGGCTGATGCTATTTAGCTTAGATTACCAACTCAGCTTTTTCTCGCCCTTCATTTTATTCAAATAAGCTTCATGATTTTTAATTTCTTCATCATCGGCCTTTAACACTAGAAGATTAGTTGGCCGTTTAGCATTTTTTTCGCTTGCAATCTCTCCTGCACTATATTGAAAATCAATCATTAAATCTTCTTGTCCACGCGTCATCGCTAAATAGACTTCAGCTAAAAGTTGTGCATCTAACAAAGCACCATGAAGACTTCTCTGTGAGTTATCAATATTATAAAAACGGCATAAAGCATCTAAGCTATTGCGCTGCCCTGGTCTCATATCTTTAGCCATTTTTAACGTATCAATAATATTAGCAACGATACTTTCAATAGGCGGCTTTTCTATCAAGCCAAGTTCCATATTAATAAAACCCACATCAAAAGGTGCGTTATGAATAATCAATGTCGCATCTTTAACAAACGCAAAAAAATCTGAAGCAATTTCTGTGAATTTTGGCTTGTCTTGTAGAAACTCCAAGGTAATACCATGCACTTCTTGCGCTGCAGGGTCTATTTCTCGACCTGGATTAAGGTAAAAATGAAAAGAATTATTTGTAGGGCGACGATTGACGATCTCAATCGCTGCAATTTCAATAACCCGATGTCCTTGCGATGCATACAAACCTGTTGTTTCGGTATCTAAAAAAATATGTCTCACTACAATCCCTTTAATAAGTTATCAACGCCCTGATTTGCAAGCTGGTCAGCTTTTTCATTGCCGTCATGGCCGGCATGGCCCTTAACCCAAAGCCACTCAATAGTATGGCCGGAAGCTAATTCATCCAGCCTTTGCCATAAGTCTATATTCTTGATAATTTTCTTACTACTATTTTTCCAGTGATTACGTTTCCAATTATGAATCCACTCCGTAATCCCTTTTTGCACATAAGTCGAATCAGTATATATTTGAATATCTGATGACTGTTTGATAATTTCAAGCGCTTTAATCACAGCCAATAATTCCATACGATTATTTGTGGTATTTCTTTCGCCGCCACAGATAGATTTTTCATTGGTTCCCGAGATTAATAGAGCGCCCCATCCACCATCTCCTGGATTGCCTCTGCAGGCTCCATCTGAATATATTGTGATGATGGGTTTCATAGTTTAATTTTAAAATTTTTAGTTTTTTGAGGAGTGTATACGGGTGTTTTAATCAATTTCTTTTTCCATAAGGGTCGAATAGGTGTCATACCATGCACTCTTTTTTGAATCACTAAGAAGTAAAAACCTCCTAACATAGGCCACCATCGGTCACCTAATTTTTCCATGGTGTGTAATTTTTTTAACCATGAAGATTGTTGTATCGGCGGAACGTAGCACCCCATTTTTCCTTCAACCATCTCCAAACCTATAATGGGAAGCCACTCTTTGATTTTACTTAGCGGTATAAACTTTGTATTCCAAGGGTAATCAATATCAAAACTTAAAAGCCTTTTAATACCCCATAAGCTCATAGGATTAAATCCTGAAATAATGAGACGCCCTTCGGGCATTAGAACTCGATGGATCTCTTTAAGTAATTCATAAGGCTCTGCCATTTGCTCTAATATATGGGGCGCAATAATTAGATCGACCGAAGCCTCCTCGAAAGGTAATGCTTCGTTGGATGCCATTAAATCAGCATGATTGGAATTAAGAGAAAACTTATTTGGAATGCGGGAATGATCTAGGAAATCAATATCAAAATTACCCATTTGGATGGCATAGAATCCAAAAGTATCCATGACGACAGGATTGATATATCCATATTCTAGATTAAGCAAATATTGGCCTAAGGGGCTTTTAAACCATTCTTGCGGTGAAATTTTAGGCATAAAAAATATCTTATAATGATCGAAATACTTTACTATGAATACAAATGACAGGCTACAAAGATAATCAATTAATTCATATCCATCCCGTTGAAGCCTTTCAAGATAATTACATTTGGCTCATTCATAACGGTCAAAATAGTATTGTCGTTGATCCAGGAGATGCAAGCCCAGTAATCGAAGTCCTACAAAGAAAAAACTTAAATCTAGTTGCAATTCTTGTCACTCATCATCATGCTGACCATATAGGTGGGGTTTTAGAACTTCAAAGAAAATATCCTCATATTAAAATTTTTGCACCAAAAAAAGACAAATATGATTTTGTCAATATAAGCCTTCAGGATGGAGATGAAATTAATATTCCTGAACTTCAAATAAACTATAAAATATTTGAAATTCCTGGGCATACCAAGGGTCATATTGCATATTACGATATGAAAAACCTTTTCTGTGGTGATACCCTCTTTGCCTGTGGGTGCGGCAAAATATTTGATGGAACCCATGAGCAAATGTATAACTCATTAAAAAAAATTAGTAGCCTCTCAAAAGATACAAAAATTTATTGTGGTCATGAATACACCAAAAAAAATATTGCCTTTGCTTTGTCAGTAAATCCAAATAATAGTGATCTGCTATTAAGAGATGAGCATGTAACAAATTTAAAAATTACCATCCCATCAACACTAGGTGAAGAGTTAAAAACTAATCCTTTCTTAAATTGCATCTCTATAGAGGCGTTTAAAGCGCTCAGAGACCTTAAAGATCAATATTGATATGACATCATTTTGCAAACACGTTTTAGCTGTCATTTGTATTTCATTATCATTAATGCCAATAGCCTTTGCTGAAAGAAATATTTTAGGTGAAGAAATTAGTATTCTAGATAATGATGTCCTTGATCAGGAAATTAATAAACTAAACTCTTTAAACCTCAATTCGGTAGCTCCATCTAGCAAGACTCAGAATTTCCAATCTAACAAGGTCGAAGTTAATCTTTGGCAACGTATTTATTCTAGATATGACATTAAAGATGAGAATAACTCCAGATCTAAAAAATATGAAGACTGGTTCGCAGCACGTCCTGAATATGTAGAAAGAATGATGGATCGCAGTCAAAAATATCTATTTTATGTTGTAGGTGAGGTAGAAAAAAGAGGCATGCCATCAGAAATAGCACTTCTTCCCATGATTGAAAGCGCTTATAACCCCATTGCGAACTCGAGAAGTAAAGCTGTGGGTATATGGCAATTCATCCCATCTACGGGGAGACTGTATGGTTTAAAACAAGATTGGTGGCAAGATAAAAGACGCAATATTGTTGACGCAACCAATGCAGCGTTAGACTATCTTCAGAAGCTGCATGCATTATTCGGCACATGGGATCTTGCATTAGCCGCTTATAACGCAGGCGAAGGCACGGTCGGTCGAGCTATCGCTAAAAATAAAGCAAAAGGCCTTCCTACTGATTATGCTCATCTTAAATTGCCAACTGAAACAAAAGATTACGTTCCTAAACTTCAAGCTATCAAAAATATTATTTCAAACCCAAATCAATATGGGCTTTATATAGATCCCATCCCTAATAAACCCTACTTTACATACGTGGAAGCGCCTGCAGTCATAGATGCAGATTTAGCTGCTAATCTTGCTGAAATTTCTTATGATGAGTTTTTGCTTTTAAATTCTGAACACAGAAGACCGCTTATTAGAACAAGCGAAAAGTCTCAGCAATTTATATTGCCAATCAATGCAGCAGATACCTTTGTAAAAAATCTAAGTCAAAATGAAAAGCCTCTTGTTTCATGGAACATTTATCAGCCTAAACATAACGAAAAAATAAAAGCAATTGCAAACAAGTTCGACATGGAAGAAAGTGAACTTATTAAAGCAAATGATTTAAACCCGCAAAAATCAATTAAGTCTTCAACAATCATATTAGTCTCCAAAAAAGAAGGGACGGAAACAAATGCAAATCGAGATATTGATGAAACAAAAATTCAGAAAGATAATAAACCTGAAACTTACGTTAAACCAGATGAGTACAAGGTAAAACCTGGTGATACACTTACTAAAATTGCTAAAAAATATAGAATACCTATTGATGAACTTAAAGATATCAATCAAATGAATTCGCCTGATATTCAAATCGGATCAATTCTTCGGCTTCAAAGAAAAAATTAACTAATAAACGTTATGTATTTCAAATATATATTTTTCTTATTTATATTGTTTAATGTTGCAGCGTGCAGCGATAAAAAAGAAATTACTTATAACTACGAAGGTATTTTCAATAATGAGAAAGGTGGCACGCTCATTGATGCCATGTCGGGCGAGCCTAGCAACCTTATCTCCATGATTGCTGGAGATTCAGCCTCATCTGCCATTGCAGGAAATATTTTCAATAAACTTATTAAATATGATAAAAATTTGGAGCTAGCCCCTGAATTAGCAGAAAAATGGGTTATTTCAGACGACCAAAAAACTATTACCTTCCATTTAAAAAGAAATCTTAAGTGGGCGGATGGTCATGATCTCACAAGTGATGATGTTCTTTTTACCTGGAAACTAGTCACTGACGAGAAAACAAGAACTCCCTACGGTTCAGATTATAAATTGGTAGAAAAAGCTGAGGCTCCAGATGCGTATACCTTCAAAGTAATTTACAAGCAAGCTTATGCTCCAGCTTTAGATAGCTGGGCATCACTACAGATCTTACCAAAGCATATCCTTAAGGATGAAGATATTAATCACACATTCTTTTCGAGAAAACCTACAGGCTCAAGTTACTATAAATTGTCTCAATGGGTGAATGGTGAGAAATTAACGCTAGAAGCAAATGCTTCGTCTGTGATGGGTGAGCCTAATATCAATCAACTGACTTCTCGCTTTATTGCAGATACATCTTCGCAATTTTTAGAATTAATTGCTGACAATATAGACCTCATGAATATTAATCCTATTCAATTTGCTCGTGTTATCCCCTCTAGACCTGATTTGAAAAAGAAATTAGCACTTTATAAAGAGCTTGGAAATAGTTACACGTATCTGGGTTTTAATTTAAAGCATCATCCATTTGATGATATTAGAGTCCGGCAAGCCATTAATTACGCACTTGATAAGCAAGAAGTTATTGATGGCGTTCTTTTGGGGTTAGGTGAGCCCGTAGCGTCCCCCTATAAACCTGGCACACGATGGAGTGATAAAGCACTTCATCCCTACCCATATGATAAGAATCAAGCGCTTAAGTTATTGCATGAGGCTGGCTTTAGTGACACTAACAATGATGGTATTTTAGATAGAAATGGTAAGCCATTCACGTTTGAGATTCTCACTAACCAAAACAAACAAAGAGAGATGACTGCAGTTCTTATTCAAAGAAGGCTTAAAGATATTGGTATTGACGCAAAAATTCGCGTTATAGAATGGGCAAGCTTTGTTAACCAATTTATTAAAACAGGTGACTTTGATGCTGTTATTCTTGGCTGGAGTTTATCGCTAGATCCTGATCAATATAATATTTGGCATTCATCACAACAAAAACCTGGTCAATTTAATTTCATTGGATATAACAATAAAGAAGTTGATCAATTACTTGAGCAAGGACGAACAGAATTAAACCCTGACAAGCGAGAAAAAATTTACCATGCTTTTTCTAAAACTTTACTCAGAGAAAGCCCTGTAATTTATCTATATGCTGGATATGGTCTGACTGCTATGAATAAACGTATCAAAGGCATTGAATCACCTGCGCCCCCAGCTGGCATTGCGTATAATTCATATGACTGGTTTATTCCTTCCACCCTAAGACGAAATGAAATAACTCCATAATGCTTAACTATCTTATTAAACGTTTGTTATGGATGATTCCAATGCTCATTGGCATCAGCTTAATATCTTTCTTTATTATGCATCTTGCCCCAGGAGATATTACAGCTTCAGAGTCAGCATTCAATCCAAAAGCGTCTGAAGAATCGCGTCAAAAATTAAGAGCACTTTATAACCTAGACAAGCCCTTAACAACACAATACGGTTTATGGTTGAAACGCATTGTGAAATTAGATTTTGGTAATTCTTTTGCTTCACATCAACGCCCTGTCTTATGGGAAACTAAAGATGCAAAAGGCAATATCACTAAAGGCATGATTCAAGATGCCCTGCCCATTACATTGATGATTAATTTAATAGGGCTACTTATCATTTTTTCGATCTCAATTTTTCTAGGCGTAACTTCTGCGGTCAATCAGAATAAATGGCCGGATCGACTCATTACTATCATTGTATTTATAGGTTTTGCTGTTCCAGGATTTTGGTTAGCACTTTTATTAATGTATTGGACGGGTGTAACGCACTCCTGGCTTCCTATTTCTGGTCTCCATAGCGTAGGTTACGAAAAGATGGGGCATGTTGCACAATACGTGGATTTATTTAAACATTTGATACTTCCCGTTTCAATTTCAAGCTTAGGTGGTCTTGCCAGTATCTCTCTATACGTAAGAAATGGAATGTTAGATGTACTTCAACAGGAGTTTATTACAACTGCTCGCGCTAAAGGCTTAACTGAAAATAAAGTCATTTACGGTCACGCATTAAGGAATACTTTATTGCCACTCATTACTATTATTGGTCTATCCATTCCAGGATTGATTGGAGGTTCCGTTATTGGAGAATCTATTTTTGCTATTTCTGGTATGGGAAAGTTATTTTTTGATGCTGTACTGATGAGAGATTTTCCTGTGGTCATGGGAATCCTCACAATTGGTTCTGTCCTAACACTATTTGGAAACTTGATTGCAGACATCGGCTACGCTTGGGCAGATCCTAGAATTAGACGAGGCATTTCAAATTGAAAAACCTCACACAAAATCCATTAGCATTAAGTGGTCTTATTATTATTATCGCTATACTCTTCATTGCAATCTTTGCACCATGGTTATCACCTTATGATCCGAATTACATTGATATTCAATCCATACTTTTACCCCCTTCTCTCTCTCACTTTATGGGCACTGATGGGCTAGGTAGAGATGTATTTTCTCGTATGCTTTATGGATCAAGAATTTCGCTGTTAGTAGGTTTTGTTGCAGTGGGTATTGCTACAATCATTGGTACTTTTTTAGGTGCCATTGCTGGGTTTTATCGCGGATACACCGATTCTATTATCATGCGCTTTGTAGATATTATGTTGTCCATTCCGACCTTTTTCCTAATACTTGCTGTGATTGCTTTTTTAACACCATCTATTTGGAACATCATGATTGTGATTGGATTAACTTCTTGGATGGGAGTTACCCGCCTTGTTCGAGCAGAATTTTTGAGTCTTAGAAATAGAGAATATATATTAGCAGCTGAAGCCATGGGTGCTTCAGATTATAGGCTTATTGCAAAACATCTTCTTCCAAATAGCTTAACGCCTATTATTGTAAGTTCTGTTTTAGGGATTGCAAGCGCAGTTTTAACTGAATCTGGATTAAGCTTTCTTGGGCTTGGAGTTCAAGCACCGCAATCTTCATGGGGTAACATTCTAACAGACGGTAAAGAGTATATTCAATTTGCTTGGTGGTTATCATTATTTCCAGGTCTGGCTATTTTGATTACAGTCCTAGGTTATAATTTACTCGGTGAGGGATTGAGAGATTTGCTTGATCCTAAAAACAAGAATCAAAAAAAATAAAGGGAATACATTATGGGTTTTTTGACTGGTAAGCGAGTTTTAATTCTTGGTCTTTTAAGTGACCGCTCGATTGCGTATGGTATTGCTTCGGCTATGAAACGCGAAGGAGCTGAATTAGCTTTCACCTACCAAATGGAAAAGCACGATGAACGTGTAAAAAAACTTGCTCAAGATTTTAATTCTACAATTGTGCTTCCTTGCGATGTATCAAGTGACGAGCAGATCGACAACCTATTCCCTTTATTAAAAAAACATTGGAACACATTAGACATTATTGTGCACTCACTTGCCTTTGTTACAAAAGAAGCTTTAAAAGGTGATTTCGTTGAAGCCACAACACGTGAAAATTTCAGAGTGGCTCATGATATTAGTTCGTATAGCTTTACAGCATTAGCTAAGGCGGCATTACCCATGTTGAGCGAGCACGCAAGCTTACTCACACTAAGTTATCTAGGTGCAGAGAGAACAATGCCTAACTATAATGTTATGGGACTTGCCAAAGCGAGCTTAGAAGCTAATGTCAGATATATGGCACAAAGCTTAGGACCAAAAGGGATTCGAGTGAATGCAGTTTCAGCAGGTCCAATTAAAACACTCGCCGCATCAGGTATTGCTGACTTTGATCGTATGATAAATTTTAACGAAAAACATGCTGCTTTAAGACGAAATGTAACGATTGATGAAGTCGGCAATGCAGCAGCTTTTTTATGCAGCGATCTCGCATCTGGTATTACAGGCGAAATAACTTATGTGGATGGCGGCATGAATATTACCGCCGCCGGTTCTATCGATTAATTTTTTTGTGTAGCTTCAAAGAATTTTTGGTTAACTGATACACTTGCTTTTGCTTTTAATCCCTTAAGATAACCACTCAAGTATTCAGCAGATAACGCCTCTGTATACTCTGAAGCAAAAGCTTTTTTATTTTCTTCATTGTTGTCATTAGGGAAAGCAACTTTATTCACTTTAACAATAACGTAGCCGTTATTACCATCTGTAAAACCACTGAAACTAGGAAGTTTGTCTGTAGGCATTTTGTATGCTTGGTTAATCACAGCATCGCTAAGGCCTTTGGTGTTTTTTCGATCCACTAAAACTGCGGCTTGCCAGTCAATTTTATGAGAAGCATCTGCAACAGATTTCAATGCTGACTCACCTTCACTGAGTACTGTTTTCTTAGCAGCTTCAAATTTTAAATAATCCTCAATATTCTTTTTAACGTCAGCAAATGGTTTTGTAGATTGCGCTTTGTAATCTACAACTCGCGCAGAAATTAGGTTGTTAGGTGTGACTTCAATAGCTTCTGTATTGCGATGATCTTTTATGGATTCTTTCGTATAAAGAGCATTCATTAAAGCTTCATTTTTGAAAAATTTATCTGAATCATTACGGCTAATCCAATCTGTTTTTTGAATAGGTAAATTAAATCTCTTCGATACCGCATCAAGACTGGATGACTGCTCATATACTTTATTACTAAACTCTTCAGTTAGAGCTGCGAATTTTTCTTGTCCTCTTTGGTAAATCAATTCAGCTTTTATTTGCGGCTTCATTGCATCAAAACCACCACCCTCGCCTATGATTTTGGTGAGTTTAATAATGTGGTAGCCAAAATCAGATTCAACAATATTACTGACCTCATTAACTTTCATAGAGAATACAGCATCATCAAAAGGCTTAACCATCATGCCGCGACCAAACGCACCCAATTCCCCACCTTTTTTAGCGGACTCTGGATCTTGTGAGTATTTCGTCGCCAATGCTTCAAATTGTTTAGGATTCTTTTTAATTTGACTTAGGATATCGTCGGCCTTTGCTTTAGCTTTAGCTTTCTCTGCAGGAGGAGCATTTTTAGATGCCGCTATTAAGATATGGCTCGCTTCTCTTTGTTGTTGATTTTGATATTTATCAGCATTTGTTTTATAAAAAGCTTTTACTTCATCCTCTGTGACATTGATAGTCGGGAGAATGCTTGATAGTGAAAATACAACAAACTCTGCTTTCACTTGTTCAGGGGCTAAAAACTTAGCTTTATTTTGATCATAGAAGGACTGCATATCTTTTTCGGCAATCGTAGCTTTAGCCATATAATCTTTCGTTTTAAATTCAGCTACGCTAACTTCTCTTTGTTGCGATGTAGCTTTTAAGGTTTCTGCTAGATTATTAGGTGGAATAAATGTAAGTTTTTGAAGGCCGTCGCGTACCTGTTGAATAAGCAAATCATTTCTTATGCTCTCTTCAAATTTCTTAGGGGTAAGTTGATTGTTTTGAAGAACTTTATCGTATATCTCTTGTGAAAACTTTCCGTCCTTTTGAAACTCAGGCATACCAATAATATATTGGCTTAACTGTTGATCAGTAATTTTAAATTTTGATTTTTTAATATCATTATTTAATAATTGTTTTGTAATAAGGCCATCGACGACAGACTCTTTAAATTCGAATGAATCAAACATCGCAGGATCTACTTTTTTTCCTTCGCTTGTCATGCGGTTACGGACATTTTCAATCGCTCGATTGTATTCTGGAAGTGCGATTTTGTAGCCATTCACTTTGGCGATGCTGAGATTATTCCCGGCTTGATTAAGATATGAGTCGATTCCAAATAGAGCAAAAGGAACAAGAACGAGAGCTAAAATAACTTGGGCAGCTTTGGTTTGAGCGTATTTTCTAAACGTATCTAACATCGAATTTATCCTATATCTATTAAGCTTTATGATAAATAAACATACCAAAAAGTTCTCACTGAATGAACAAAAAGGCGAATCTTTAGATTCGCCTTAATGATGTTGGCGGAGTGGACGGGACTCGAACCCGCGACCCCCGGCGTGACAGGCCGGTATTCTAACCAACTGAACTACCACTCCAAAACTTGTTACTAAAATTGGTGGGTGCTGACGGGGTCGAACCGCCGACATTCGCCTTGTAAGGGCGACGCTCTACCAACTGAGCTAAGCACCCATGCACACTCATTAGTAAGGCGGCTATTTTACAACATAGTCCTTACCAACGCTAGGTTTACGCTAATGTGTAATGGTTTTTGTAATATTAGTGAGTTTTTTCTGGGGCACAGGAACGGATTTTTGGTCCTTTGTCGCTATACTTTTCGGCATTTTAGTTAAAGCAAGCTCTAAAACTTCATCAATCCATCGAACAGGATGAATTTCTAGTGCATTTTTAACCTCATCTGAAATTTCAGTCAAATCTTTTACGTTTTGCTCAGGAATAAGAACAGTTTTAATGCCGCCACGATGGGCTGCAAGTAACTTCTCTTTGAGGCCGCCAATTGGCAATACCTCGCCTCTTAGAGTTATTTCGCCTGTCATAGCCACATCAGCCCTCACAGAAATATTGGTCAAAGCGGATACAATCGCTAAGGTAATACCTATACCAGCACTTGGGCCATCTTTAGGTGTAGCCCCTTCAGGCAAATGAATATGAATATCATTTTTTTCATAAAAATTCTCAGCTATACCTAATTTTTTAGCTCGGCTTCTCACGACACTCATTGCGGCGTGGATCGACTCTTGCATCACGTCGCCCAATTTACCCGTAATAATCGTTTTTCCCTTACCTGGCAGGACAACTGCTTCAATCGTTAATAATTCTCCGCCTACCTGAGTCCAAGCCAGACCTGTGACTTGACCCACCTGATTCTTTTTAGAAGCAAGGCCAATATCGTAAACTTTGACGCCAAGATAAGACTCAAGATTTTTGCTATTCACAATCACTTTTTTAAGTGTTTTTTTGCTGAGTAATTCTTTCACAGCCTTTCTGCAAATTTTAGCAATTTCTTGCTCAAGCTTTCTAACGCCGGCTTCTCTTGAGTAATATTGAATGATTTCCCTGACAACTTTAGCAGTAATGCTAATTTCAGATTTTTTCAAACCATGCATCTTGATTTGTTTGGGAAGTAAATAATGCATCGCAATATTAAGTTTCTCAGCTTCGGTATAGCCAGATAAGCGGATAATTTCCATTCGATCTAAAAGTGGCTCAGGGATATTCATTGAGTTAGCGGTTGCTACAAACATAACATCAGATAAATCATATTCAACTTCAACATAATGATCGGTAAATGTATGGTTTTGTTCTGGATCTAAGACTTCCAAGAGTGCAGAAGCTGGATCACCTCGATAGTCTTGACCCATTTTATCTACTTCATCTAGTAAAAATAATGGGTTTGTAACCGCTGCTTTAGTCATACTCTGTAAAACCTTGCCAGGCATTGACCCGATATAGGTTCTTCGATGGCCGCGAATTTCAGATTCGTCTCGCACACCTCCTAAAGCCATACGAATAAATTTACGATTAACGGCTTTTGCAATGCTTTGACCTAGAGATGTTTTACCTACGCCCGGAGGGCCTACTAAACATAAAATAGGAGCCTTTAATTTATCAACTCTTTGTTGAACCGCTAAATACTCAATAATACGTTCTTTAACTTTTTCAAGTCCGTAATGATCTTCATCTAAAATCTTTTCGGCAAGCGCTAATTCACGACTGATTTTAGTTTTTTTCTGCCACGGCAAACCAATTAATGTATCAATATAATTTCTAACTACAGATGCTTCTGCCGACATAGGCGACATCATTTTTAATTTTTTAAATTCAGAGGTAGCTTTATCAAAAGCTTCCTTCGACATCCCTGCTTCTTGAATGCGTTTTTCAAGTTCATCTAAGTCAGCGCCTTCATCTTGCTCTCCCAATTCTTTCTGGATAGCTTTGACTTGTTCATTAAGATAATATTCTCGTTGGCTTTTTTCCATCTGACGCTTAACGCGACCACGAATCCTTTTTTCAACCTGAAGAATATCAATTTCAGATTCCATAATTTTTAAAAGATGATCTAAGCGATTTTTAATTTTTAATGTTTCTAAAATCGTTTGTTTTTCTTCTAATTTCAATGTGAGATGCGCTGCAATCATATCTGCTAACCTACCAGGATCTGTAATAGCAGCGAGTGAAGTTAATATTTCAGGAGGGATTTTTTTATTTAATTTAACGTATTGATCAAATTGTGAGAACACTGTTCTCATCAAGGCTAATGACTCTTTATCCTTAGGCTCAGGAATATTGATCTCATCAAATCGAGCTACAAAACATGCTTCTTGATCAAGCACCTCTTTAATTTTTACACGACTTAAACCTTCAACTAAAACTTTGACTGTACCATCAGGCAATTTCAGCATCTGGAGAATAGACGCTACAGTTCCATATTCATAAAGATCTTTTGCGTCAGGCTCATCCTTACTCGCAGATTTTTGAGCTACTAAAATTATTTTTTTATCTTTATCAGAGGCAATTTCCAAAGCCTTTACAGACTTTGTTCGACCTACAAACAATGGAATCACAAGATGCGGATAAACAACTACGTCTCTTAAGGGTAAGAGCGGCATAAAATCTTGTTGGGAATTTATATTTTTAGTTTCTTGAGCCATGGGATGCTTTCATAAGCGTTTATTAATCTAGAACATGGGGTCAGTTTATAATATTTCAAGGTGTTACTGGCTAACCGCGAAGCTTATTTTTTTCCTGAAACTTGTTTCTTTTCTGAGAATAAAAGTATAGGTTTACTTGATTGTTCAATCACACCATCGTCAATAACAACCTTCTCAAGGTTCTTAATAGATGGTAATTCATACATTGTATCTAACAAAACATGCTCCATAATGGAACGAAGACCTCGTGCGCCCGTCTTTCTTTCAAGTGCTTTTTTAGCTATCAACCTCAATGCTGACGGCCTAAACTCGAGTGATACATGCTCCATCGCAAATAGCTTAATATACTGTTTAGTTAAGGCATTTTTAGGCTCAGTCAGAATTCGAACTAAAGCATCTTCACTTAAAGATTCAAGCGTCGCAACAACAGGGAGTCTGCCTATAAACTCAGGGATTAAGCCAAATTTAATTAAATCTTCTGGTTCGACATCTTTAATAACATCACCGATTACCTTAGCATCAGCTTTGCTATTTACTTGAGCACCAAAACCAATACCGCCTTTTTCAGACCTTTGTTTGATAATCTTTTCCAGACCATCAAAAGCACCGCCACAAATAAATAAAATATTTGTCGTGTCGAGCTGAACAAATTCTTGATTCGGATGTTTACGACCGCCTTGAGGAGGAACTGATGCGACAGTGCCTTCAATCAGTTTTAAAAGTGCTTGCTGAACGCCTTCACCCGAAACATCTCTTGTAATAGATGGATTTTCAGATTTCCTTGAAATCTTATCAACCTCATCGATATAGACAATGCCTCTTTGAGCCTTTTCAATATCGTAATCACATTTTTGCAATAATTTTTGCATGATATTTTCAACATCTTCACCTACATAGCCAGCTTCAGTGAGTGTTGTAGCGTCTGCCATGACAAAAGGAACATCGAGTAATTTTGCGAGCGTTTGCGCTAAGAGTGTTTTTCCAGAGCCTGTAGGGCCAATCAGAAGAATATTACTTTTTGAAATTTCTACTTCTTTATGCGCAATATCATCTTCAGAGCTGCTATCTCTCAATCTTTTGTAATGATTATAGACAGCAACAGCTAAGCTTTTTTTAGCGCCTGTTTGGCCAATGACATGCTCATCAAGTTGATCACAAATTTCTTTAGGGGAAGGAAGTTGATCGTGGTCTTTAGCTTCCTTTGCAGGGCTCTTAACTTCTTCTTTGATAATATCGTTACATAAATCAACACACTCATCGCAGATAAATACTGAAGGGCCTGCAATCAGTTTTTTTACTTCATGCTGACTTTTGCCACAAAATGAGCAATAGAGTAATTTTTCGTTGTCGCTTTTAGTGGCCATAAATAGAAAGTATTAGATGACTTGAGATCTTTTTGAAATCACTTGGTCTACCATGCCATATTCAACAGATTGCTCAGCGCTTAAAAAGTTATCTCTATCCGTGTCAGCAGCGATTTTTTTAAGTGTTTGGCCTGTATGCGTTGCTAATATTTGATTTAATTTTTCTTTTAAAAATAAAATTTCTTTCGCATGAATTTCTATGTCTGATGCTTGCCCTTGAAATCCGCCTAAAGGCTGATGAATCATTACACGTGAATTAGGCAAACAAAAACGTTTTCCTTTTTCGCCCGCTGCAAGTAATAATGCACCCATGCTGGCAGCTTGACCTATACATAATGTGCTCACGTCAGGTTTAATAAATTGCATAGTGTCATAGATAGCCATACCTGCAGTTACTGAGCCACCTGGAGAGTTGATATATAAAGATATGTCTTTATCAGGATTGTCTGCTTCTAAGAAAAGTAGTTGGGCCACAATCACATTAGCGGTCATATCATCTACAGGCCCCACCAGAAAAATGACGCGTTCTTTTAGAAGCCGAGAATAAATATCATAAGCTCGCTCACCTCGACCACTTTGTTCAATGACCATAGGCACGTAGCCCAAATTGTTTGGAGATGTATAAGCCATAATTTAAGCTTTAGCTGGTCCTGTCATAAGTTCATCGAATGTTGTTTTTTTATTCTGCACCTTACATTGCGTCATAAACCATTCGACCACATTCACTTCAGTTGCAAGAGCTGTGGGCTCTTCAAGTCTTGAAGGTTCAGCATAAAACCATTGAACAGCCTCTTCTGTGTCATCAAAGTTAAGTGCAAACTCATTCACCATGGCTTTGATTTGATCTGGAGATGCACGCAAACTATTCTTATCTACAATTTCAGCTAAAACTAATCTCAGCTTACATGTCTTCTTCGCTTGATCCTCAAACATAGAAGGCTCAAGCTTAAATTGTTTTAAATCTGCTCCGCGTTGCTTTAAGTTAGCGTAAGTTGATTGAGCCATGCGATTGATTTCAACATTAATTAAAGCCTTTGGTAAGTCCACTTCACAAATATCTAACAATTGAGTGAAGACTTGTTCTTTAAGTTTAATTTGTACTCTTTTATCCAATTCCTGCTCTAGACTTTGTTTAATTTCTTCGCGCATCTTATCTACATTGCCGTCTGCCACACCAAGTGATTGTGCAAATTGACCGTTCACTTCTGGAAGTTTAGGTTTTGCAACTACAATAAAATTCACGTTGTATTGAACTTTTTTTCCTGCTAATTCCTTAGGATTGTGTGTTTCTGGGTAATTAACATCAAATGTTTTAGACTCCCCCGCTTTACCACCCACAAGATGGTCATCAAAAATTGCAAACCGAGAATCATCGCCTAAAATAATTTGAATAGGCTTATCGCCTGTCGTTTCAACTTGTTTGTCATTTATAAATGAGGTGAGCGTTAACGTAAGTCGGTCGCCTTTAGCTGAACCCTCTTTAGATTCGATAAATTGAGCTCTTTGCTTGAGTAATACATCGATTGTTTTATTAACATCTTTGTCGGTAATTTGAGCTTCAGGTTTCTCAATTGAAACCGCTTTAAAATCACCTAATGTGACTTCAGGAAACACCTCAAATGTTGCGGTATATTCAAATTCTTCATGAACTTGATTAAGGGGCTTATGCTGAATATTCGGCATGCCAATAACGCGTAGTTTATTTTCTTGGATAGCTTGACCAAAAGAAGTTTCAATCGCTTCAGCAAAGACCTCTTCTTTTACTTGTGGTCCATATTGCTGTTCGATCATTTTTAAAGGGGCTTTACCAGGTCTAAAACCAGGCACTTTTGCTGTTCGGGTTAAACGCTGAAAGCGAGTTGACATCTCTTTTTGAAGAGGTTCGACGGGTACCTTGACCGTGATACGTCTTTCTAAGTTACTTAATGTTTCCACTGCTGTAGCCATGCTTAAAATTCCCTAAAATTTAGATCGGTGGTGCGAAAGGAGAGACTCGAACTCTCACGCCTTGCGGCGCTGGAACCTAAATCCAGTGCGTCTACCAATTCCGCCACTCTCGCGATGATTAAAAAAGTTATATATAACAAAAATTTAGCCCTATTTTATAACAAGTTAGTCTTTATCGAAAAGGAATAATTCAATGAATCAATGAAATACAGTGATATTTTGATTTAAGATGTCGTAAATTCTTTGAAATTGTTTAAACCCAACCTAAAGATACAAATTGAAAACCCAAGCACTTAAATTGCACATTTTCATATCATCGCTTCTAGCAAGTTTTATAGTGCTTTTTCTATCAAGTTGCAGTTTTGTAAATTACGAACCACATCCTTTGGCCAATGAAAAGATCATAGAAAAAATTAGCACAAAAGACCCGGAAGATACTGAATTTAAGAGCTTTTTGCTCAATCAGGGGCTAAAAGATGATCAATTGCCAATCAAAGAATGGGGTCTGAATGAGCTCATGCTTTGTGCGCTCTTTTTCAATCCAAAAATTGAAATAGCTAAAAAAGAATGGAGTATTGCTAAAGACCAAGAATCTATAGCAACTATTAAACCTCCTTCATCTTTAGGGCTCGACGGAGGTAGAGAAGGTAATAATCAAGATAAGTCTAAAAATGCACTTGGAATTAATTTCAGCACTCTTTTTGAAACGGCTAATAAAGCCAAAATTCGTGAAGAAAAGGCCATCAACCAAACATTAATCAAGAGACTTGAGCTAAGAAAATTGGCTTGGGATATCAAGACTGAACTCACAAGCACCTATTTAGACTATCAAAGAAGTCTATTGAATATTCAAGTGATAAAAGGCGAAGTTAAAATGCAAAATGATATTCTCCATATGCTTAAAAAAAGAAAAATCGCGGGCATTGTCTCTTCTGCTGAATTAGACCTTAGTCAGCTAGAGCTGAATAGAAATATTCAAAAATTAAATGATGAGCAAATACGCGTTTCGGAACTCAGGGCTATGCTTGGAAAAATCACCGGCCTCACTCCTGAAAAATTCAATTTGTTAACCTTAGCTCCCTTGAATCTAGATGGCTTTATCAATGAATTTGACAGTGCTTTAAATAATGAATCGAACAAGGATAAACTCAATAATTTAGGAATATATAATCGCATAGATTTAAGGATAGCCCTCGCACAATACGCCCTTGCAGAATCTAAACTTAAACTTCAAATTGCAGAACAATATCCAGATATTACATTTTCTCCAGCCTATTTATATGATTACGGCGCAAGTAAATGGATTCTAGGGCTATCCACGTTAATTCCATCAACCAGGAAGAATCAGGCGCTTATCAATGAGGCTAAAAAGATTAGCGATATAGAAGTGCTTTCAATTGAAAAATTACAAACATCAATACTTAATGATATTTCAAAATTAACTAATAATTACGAAACCAATCGTGCTTTGGTTAAAAAAGGCATTGAGGACAACCGATCCATAAAAGATATTGAAAATGGGTTAGACAAAAAGTTCGGTGATGGCGAAATTGACCGCTTAGAATTCACAAAAGAAAAATTAAAAAATATGCAATTTAAGCAAAAACTCTATGAAAATAAAGTAGCATTGATTCAAAGTGGATTTGATTTCGAAAGCATTTTGCAATATCCGATCATTAAGCAAACTCAAGTCATGACCAATGAAAAATAAATTAACATTATTTGTCGCCATCCAAGCCGTTCTTATCATCCTTCTAATATGGCTATTGATCTTCTTAGGACGTGATGAATTTAATAATGCAAATGACCTTATAGATACAAAAAAAACAAATTCATATATCAAAAAAGAAAATGGGCTTGATTTTGTCGTTATCTCAAAAGCGGTACAGTTAAATAGTGGAATTAAGACTGAAAAAATAAAAGTAGCAACTCATGCTAAAACAATTACCAGTTACGGAAATGTATTAAGCGTAGATGCGCTCATTGAGCAAAAAAATAAACTCAATGAAATAAAAAATCAAATTAATATTTTAAAAAATGAATTCATTCGAGATAAAAGAAATTACGAACGCTTTAAATCATTAAACGAAGACAATAAAAATATTTCTGATAAAACACTTCAAGAAAGTCAAGTAGCTTATCAAACAACTCAATTCAACCTTATAAAAAGCCAAGCTCTTATAGATGGCCTAGAGCAGAACATTAGAGTTCAATGGGGAGATAAAATTCTTGCGATGATTCAGTCTCCTGCCAGCAATAACATTCTTGATTTTTTATTACACGATAAAGCAAGGTTGATTAGAATTACGCTTTCTAATAACTTCGCAAATGATATCCCTAAGGATATAAGTCTGTCCCTTATCGACAATCCTAATGACCAATTTTTGGCTAAATACCTTTCTGAAGCTCCCCAGCTTGATAAAAATCTTCAAGGCAAAACATATTTCTATGTCACATATAATAATCAATTAAGGTTTGATTCAAGACTTATTGTCTCTGCATCACAACCCAATTCTAGTAACAATTCAAATAAGCTTTTGTTTATTCCGAAAGAGTCAATTGTTTGGAATGCTGGCAAAGCTTGGATTTATATAAAAACTGCTGAAGACAAATTTGTTAGAAAATCAATAGATACATCAATTGAAGATAATGATGGCTGGATGATTAACGAAGATCAAATTAAGGAAAATGATGAAATTGTCGTAAGCGGCTCACAGCTTATGCTTTCAGAAGAGTTCAAATATCAAATTAAAAATGAGAATGACGATTAAATTATTATGATGTCATCCATCGTAAAATTTTCGATCCGTTATACCGGCGTTATTATTGGGCTTGCTTGCATTGCAATTATTTTTGGCCTATATCAAATTACACGAAGCCCCCTTAATGTTTTTCCAGAATTTTCGCCGACCCAAGTTATTATACAAACTGAGTCCCCAGGTTTGTCAGCGGGTCTTGTCGAGTCTTTAGTTACGCAGCCCATTGAAAAGAACTTAGGTGGCACGATTGGCATAGAAACTATTCGATCCCAGTCCATTCCAGGTCTGTCTGTGATCACGATCATCTTCGATGAAAATACTGATATTTTTAGAAATCGCCAGGTTATTTCCGAAAGACTTGCCACGATCTCTACAAATATGCCGACTGGTATTGTGCCTAAAATTGCCCCTCTCACCTCTGCTGCTTCATCGGTATTGGGTATTGGCCTAACCTCAACTGAACGATCATTAAATGATTTAAGAACAGCAGCAGATCGAATTGTCATTCCACATCTTTTATCTATTCCTGGCGTAGCAGATGTGAATATATTTGGCGGAAAAGTTAAACAATACCAAATCGAAATTAACCCAGAAAAACTTATTCAACATAATTTATCGATTGAAGAAGTTTTAACAGCAGCTGAAAAATCAACAGGTATTCGCGGTGCCGGATTTATTGAGAATAATAACCAGCGCATTATTGTAAATACTGAAGGCCAGTCGAAAACATTAGAAGAGATTGCAAAGACACCAATTGTTAACACAAAAAATCAAATCGTCTATATCAAAGATATCGCAGAAGTCAAAGAAGGGTCATTGCCTTCGATTAGTGGCGCATCCATTAATGGCCAAGAAGGTGTATATCTATCAGTACAAGGCCAATTAGGTTCTGACACTTATAAGTTAACTCATCTTATTGAATCTGCTCTTAAAGATATCGAACCGACTTTAGCAGATCAAAAAATCAGCCTTCATCCAACACTTTTTAGGCCTGCGAACTTTATTAATGCCTCAATTCAAGGTGTGCGCTTTGATATCTTAGTGGGATCTTTTTTAGTCATCGTTATTCTATTTTTATTCTTATTTAATTTTAGAACAGCCTTCATTTCAGCTACTGCAATTCCTCTCTCATTGCTCACGGCTATTTCAGTCTTAAGTTACTTTAATCTTGGTTTGAATATTATGGTTTTAAGCGGTCTCGCTATTGCATTAGGTGAGGTGGTTGATGATGCCATCATAGATTCTGAAAATATCTTTAGGCGGCTTAAAGAAAATTTAAAAAGCAAAAATCCATTGCCTATAAGAACTGTCGTTTATGATGCCTCTATGGAAGTGAGAAATTCTGTTGTATATGCCACAGTGATTGTCGCAACAGTATTCCTCCCCCTTCTGTCTTTAAATGGTGTTGCAGGGAAGCTTTTCAGCCCCTTAGGTATTGCATATATTGCATCTATTTTGGCCTCGCTTGTGGTTGCTCTGACCGTAACCCCTGCTCTCTCATATTTACTTCTAGGCACATCAAAACTTAAAACAAATGAATCTCCTGTGATGACTAAAATTAAAGAAAAATATATTTCGGTTCTTTATAAGATCGAAAAACGATCAACCATTATTATGATTCTTTCTTTTTCTTTCATTGTGCTTGGACTAACACTCATCCCACTTTTTAAAACACAATTTATTCCACCATTGCATGAAGGACATTTCATTATGCATATGACATCACTTCCTGGAACCTCAGAAAAAGAATCTTTGAGAATTGGTAATGAAGTTTCTAAGAAGATTAGAGCTATCCCTGGTGTTGTCTCTGTGGCTCAATGGGTTGGAAGATCGCCTATGGGTGCCGATACATTTGGAACACACTATAGTGAATTTGAAATTGAATTAAAAGAACTTAATGGTCCTGAACAGAATACAGTTTTAGAGAAAATTAAAAATATTATTGAGGGGGAGTCTAGCCAAAAAGCTGATACGGAAAAGGGATATGTCGGTCTTAACTTTGCTATCAATACATTTCTAACTGAGCGTATCGAAGAAACAATTTCTGGCTACCACTCATCTGTTGTAATTCATGTATTTGGAAATAATCTTGACACAATAGATCAGGATGCGCAAAAAATATCCTATGAACTCAAAAACATAAAAGGCATTAAGAATATTAATCTTGTCTCTCCTGCAGGAACTCCAGAAATTACAATCCACTTCTTGCCAGATAAATTAAGTCAATGGGGTATTCAAAAAACTGATTTGCTAAATATTATAAGAGCAGCATATGAAGGCTTTCCTGTTGCACAAATTTATGAGGGCAATGCACCTGTAAACATTTCAGTCATTCTCAGTAAAGAATATCGTGACGATATTACTGATATACAAAAACTACCTATTACAACACCGGAAGGCAAAATTATTCAACTCGGTCAAGTCGCTTATATAGCTCAAGAAAATGGACGTTCTAAAATCCTCCACCAGGGCGGTAAACGCATACAAACTATTACAGCCGATATAGACCAGCGAGATATTTCTGATTTTGATAAGGAACTTAAAAGTAAACTTAAATCACTTAAACTAAACCCAGGCAATTACTATGAAGTAACTGGTGAAGCAGAAGCCAATGCAAGGTCACAGGAAGAGCTTATTGTGCATTCAATCATTGCAGGTGCAGCTGTGCTTTTAATGCTTTATATCGCATTTGGTAATTTAAGAAATTTAATGCTTACATTATTCAATCTTCCATTTGCACTAATTGGGGGGGTGATTGCTGTCATGTTTAACGCGGGGTGGGTTTCTATTGGATCTCTTGTCGGATTTGTGACCCTTTTTGGTATCACTTTAAGAAATTCCATTATGTTGATATCTCATTACCAACATCTCATTGACTTTGAAGGTTATACATGGAATTTAGAAACATGTATTAAGGGTGCTTCTGAGAGACTTCCTTCAATTTTAATGACAGCCATTGTGACCGCATTAGGTTTGCTTCCATTAGCGCTTGGAAGTGGTGAACCAGGCAAAGAGATTGAAGGTCCTATGGCTACCATCATTGTCGGCGGACTTATTACATCGACTATTTTAAATCTGTTAATACTCCCAAGTATTATGTTGCATTTTGGAAAATTTGAAAAAGTAGAATAAATTAATTTTGCTTAAAAAAATCAATCCATTTTTTAATATTAGACGCTTTGTAGGCCATTTCATCAAATTCGCCTCTTGCATTTGATTGTGCAACAACTCCCCCGCCCGAATAGAAATGAAGCTTGTTATCTTTTTTAATTAATGTACGAATTGCAATATTTGTATCCATTTTTTGATTAAAGCCGATATAGCCTATCGAGCCACAATAAATATCCCGCCTATGGGGTTCTAGCTGATCAATAATTTCCATCGATCTAATTTTTGGAGTCCCGGTGATTGACCCTCCAGGAAAAGAATCTTTAAGTAACTTAAGAAGAGAAGAGTCAGGTTTTAAAGTACCTTCCACTATACTTTCAAGATGATGCACATTGCTATACGACTTGAGCTCACAGAGCGCTTTGACGTTTACGCTTCCAGGAACACAATTTTTACTCAGATCATTACGCAATAAATCAACAATCATTAAATTTTCTGCGCGATCTTTTTCGCTTTTAAGTAAGCGCTCAGCATTCTCTTTATCTATTGATGGATTTGGATCTCTCGGCTCAGTACCTTTAATAGGCCTTGTTTCAACATGTCCATCTATTGATTTAATAAACCTCTCAGGAGATCCGCACAACACATCAAAATCTTCATGATGTAAATAAGCCATAAAAGGTGAACGATTAATTGTTCTTAATTTTTTATACCCTGTCCAGCCGCTTCCTTCACACTGAGCATGATATTTATTAGAAATATTTATTTGGTAGCAATCACCTGCTTTAATAAAAGCTAAAATTTTATTTACAATCAATTCATAGTCCTGAAAATCTAAAAGTAATTGAGTAGATGAATGAGTCTTAAATGAGTGATGACTAGATTTTGCGTTCTTAAATTTTTCAGCAAGCTCGTTTAAATAATTACTTGTATCTTTATTTAATAAATGAGATGCAATACATGCTTTTTTTTCTTGGTGATCTACAATCAAAGCCCAGTCATAGATGCCAACCATCATAAGGGGAATGCCAACATGATCTTTATCGTTCCGAACATACGTTTGGCCTAATTCATATGAAAAGTATCCTAAAGCGCCACCAGTAAAGGGTAGAGAGGAATTTTGAACTTCAAATCGAGCAAGCACTTTATCTAGGACTTCAAAGGCATTTTCTTTAACAATTTTTTTTTGATTGTCTTCTTCAATGCTGACAGTATTTTCATCTGCGATTATTTTGATAAATGGACGGCTGACTATAATGTCGAACCTAGATTTATCTGAAATATTTTTATCAAAATCATCGTGAAAACCACTATCTAAATAGCAAGACCATGAATCATCAGCAATAGCTTCAAAATAAATGGAGCTATCTGGAAAATAAGGCAAAGAAATAAGGTGTGTATTATTCAACGGCTGTTGAGATTTAAACTTAATGAATTTAAATTATATGCCGATTAAATAATTAAGGGCGCTTTAGGCGCCCTTAATTATTTAATTCCGTGTAGCGATTTACTCTAGATTTGCGTGAATTGCGCGCATGCCCTCTTCCGTCAAACCTTTAGCATGAATCAATTCTGAAATCACTGCTTCAAGATAGATCAGTGTAGATAATTCAAATGTCGTCCCCATAGGCATGCCTTTAGTAAGACCGAAAGCATCATCGTTACCAATTTGAACAGTTAAGTCAGCCATATCCGACATAGGTGATTTATTTTTCATAGAAATTACGACGATCTTCGCACCTTTTGATTTAGCAGTTTCAAGAAGTGGTAAAAGCGTTTTTGTACCGCCCGAACCTGAAATCACTAAAAATAGATCGCCTGCTTTAATTGCTGGCGTGACAATTTCACCCACCATATTGACTTGATAGCCACTATGTACAAGACGCATTGCAAAAAAACGTGAAACAAGTCCTGATCGTCCAGCGCCACCCACAAATATTCTGCCTGCTTCGTCTACAAGCTTAAGAAGCTTAGCTGCATTAGCTTGATCAGTGACTGCTAAAACGCTTGAAATTTTATCTAATAATAATTTTTGATGCATGTTGAACCCTTTTTATTTAAAAAAACCTATAAAAAAATCCCGACTCATTTCTAAGTCGGGATTTGATTTAGTTCATCAATAATTGTTTCTTAACAATTATCCATGAGCAATTTTTGTGATTTCTGCAGCAGCAGCAGCTGGATCAGCAGCGCCGTAAATTGCAGCACCAGCAACGATAATTGATGCACCAGCATCTTTAACTTGCTGTGTAGTAGCAGCTTTAACACCGCCAGCTACTGAAATTTTAACGCCAGTTTTTAAACCAGCAATCATAGCTAAGTCAGCAAAAGGTGTGTGACCAGCAGCTTGTGCATCAAGACCAGTGTGAACACCGATAATTTGAACGCCTGCAGCAACACATTCTTTTGTTAAAGCTTCTTTGTTTGCAACGTTGATCATGTCAACTTGAACTTCTTTACCGTATTTCTTAGCAGCTGCAACAACGCCCTTGATTGTAGCGATGCCTGAAGCGCCAAGAACTGTACAAATATCTGCACCAGCTTTATAGAATGGCTCAGACTCATATTCACCTGCATCCATTGTTTTTAAGTCAACAAGGATTTGGTTCTTTGGGAATTTAGCTTTTAATGTTTCAAGAAGCTTGATACCGTTATGCTTAATGCATGGTGTACCAATTTCAAGAATGTCTACGTGTGGAGCAACTTTAGCTGCTAATGCAACTGTTGCGTCAAAATCTAGTGAATCTAATGCCATTTGTGTTAAAGCCATGGTTTTTCTCCGTATTTATTACAAGTTTTCTAAAATAGTTCGTTGCTAAAAGGAAGTTTGAACTTCATGAAGCAGGGAAACGATCATATAGGGCTAATCATTTTGTGTCAATAATTAACCCTACTGATTTTATAGCTAATTCTTGTCATTTTTATGACAAAAACTTAGTTTATAGCTTTTCGTTTAGGGCTGTCTCGAGTTTATTTTGATCCACTACGAAACCACGAATACCTTCTGAAAGTTTTTCAGTTGCCATTGCATCTTCATTCAGTGCAAAGCGGAATTCATCTTCAGTCATTTTAGCTGGGGCTGATTTTGTAGCGCCGCCATCTTTAAGTAAGCGAGGCAAATCACCTTGTGTGGCTTCAAGCTCTTGAAGTAAATTTGGCGCAATCGTTAAACGATCGCAGCCTGCTAGGGCTGTAATTTCACCAATATTTCTAAAAGAAGCGCCCATCACAACTGTTTTATATCCATGCTCTTTATAGTAAGCATAAATTTTACGAACAGATATAACACCTGGATCTTCTTCAGAGGTATATGTATTTCCCGTTTTTGCTTTATACCAATCGAGGATACGACCCACGAATGGGGAAATCAGGAATACGCCAGCTTCAGCACACGCACGCGCTTGGCCAAAACCAAAAAGAAGCGTTAAGTTACAGTTGATACCTTCTTTTTCTAAAATCTCGCCAGCTTTAATACCTTCCCAAGTAGACGCCAATTTAATAAGCACGCGATCTTTTTTAACGCCGGCTTCATCATAGAGACCTATTAACTTTCTACCTTTTTTAACCATCGCATCGATATTGAATGATAGACGTGCATCGACTTCTGTCGAAATTCGGCCAGGAATATGTTTAAGTATCTCAAGACCTACAAGCACAGCTAACTTATCAGCGGCATCTTCTAATTGTTGCGCTTTATTGCTGCTTTTTGATTTTGCATATGCAATAGCTTCTTTAATCATCGGCTCACATTGAGGGAGCGTACTTGCCTTTAAAAGTAAGGATGGATTGGTTGTTGCATCGTAAGGCTTTACTGTTTTAATCGCTTCCACGTCACCTGTATCTGCAACGATCGTTGTCATGCCTTTTAATTGTTCTAATAATGTTGCCATTGCTTTAAATCTCCAAAAAATGATGTCTTTGAAATCGGATCGTAAATTATATATGAATTGACTCTTAATCCTAAGATTTCAAAACATGTTTTACGCTTTAAATCACTAATTTTTGAGTAAACCCAGCATTTCTTCATAAAAATAAATATGAATATTACATTTTAATGAAAATTAACAGATTTTAATGCTTTTTAAACACATTTTAAGTATATTTAGCTGCATATTTTTTAATACGTCACTGATTTTTATCCTTTTCTCTAGCCTCTATAGTCGCCAACTCATTAAACCAAAACACTAGGATGAGGATTCAGATGACAATAAGGTGTTAATTTGGCAAAATGACGTCTTTTTATGACGCCTCACATTAAAGATTTTTGAAGTTAACCGTCTTTGTCTTAAAAACCAATTAAACTTAAAACACCATTACTAAAAATTAAATTCTAAGTTCTTCAAGTTACTAACCTAAGGGCCTTTATGTCAGCACATGTCATTCCACTAGAAAATCTTCGAAATACAGATGTTGGCTCTGTAGGCGGAAAGAATGCATCCTTAGGTGAAATGATTTCTCAACTCCACGCAAAAGGCGTTCGAGTTCCAACAGGTTTTGCGACAACAGCGCATGCATTTAGAGAATTTTTAGCCCATAACGCGCTCGATGAGAAAATTGCTAACGAACTAAAAACTTTAAATACAGATGACACGGATGCATTGGCTGTCAGTGGAAAAAAAGTAAGGCAATGGATTATTGATACGCCCTTCCCGTCTTCTTTAGAAAAAGCGATTGAAGAAAACTACACGCGACTCACAAAAAATTCTGCAGAAGGTATGACCTTTGCAGTGAGATCTTCTGCTACTGCAGAAGACTTACCTGACGCCTCCTTTGCAGGCCAGCAAGAAAGTTTTTTAAATATTCATGG
>CAIWQV010000003.1 GCA_903914945.1 uncultured Methylophilaceae bacterium | reverse complement strand
GACGGTAAAATCTTCTTACAACAAAATGACGGTACTTTAGTTGCTTTAGATGCTGCTTCAGGTAAAAAAGTATGGGATGTTAAAAATACTGATCCTAAAGTTGGTGCTACAAACACTAATGCTCCACACGTAATTAAAGATAAAGTTTTAACAGGTTGTTCTGGTGCTGAATTCGGTGTTCGTTGCTTCATTCAAGCATACAACATCAAAGACGGTTCAGTAGCTTGGAAAGCTTACTCAACAGGTCCTGATTCTGAAGTATTAATCGGAAAAGACTTCAACAAAGACACACCACTTTACTCAGCTCTTTCAGTATATGAAGACGTAGCTGGTGGTAACAAACAAGGCGGTTCATTCAAGAAAATTGATACTGCTAAGTTAAAAGGTGGCGAAAAAGATCTAGGTCTTAAAACATGGTTGAAACCACAAGCAGTTAAAGATGGTTGGCAACATGGTGGTGGCTCTGTATGGGGCTGGTGGCCGTATGATCCAAAAACAAACTTAGTGTACTACGGTACAGGTAACCCATCAGTTTGGAATCCAGATGTACGTCCAGGCGACAATAAATGGTCTATGACTGTTTTCGCTCGTGACTTAAACACTGGCGTTGCACGCTGGGGTATGCAAATGACTCCACATGATGAGTGGGATTACGATGGTATTAACGAAGTGATCTTATTTGACAATGGTGGTAAGACATACGCATGGCACCATGACCGTAACGGTTTTGCTTATACATGGCAAGCTGACAACGGCGTTTTAGTTGCTGCAGAAAAAGTACATCCATTTGTTAACTGGGCAACTGACGTTGACAAAAAATCTGGTGTACCTAGCAAGTTAGCTACAGCATCTACACACCAAGACTACAATGCTAAGGGTGTATGCCCAGCTGCATTGGGTACAAAAGATCAACAACCAGCTGCTTACTCACCTAAGACTGGCCTTATCTACTCACCACTTAACCACGTATGTATGACATACGAACCAGTTGAGTCTAAGTATGTAGCAGGTCAACCATGGGTTGGTGCAACATTAACTATGTTTGCTGGTCCAGACGGTGTTATGGGTGGCTTCGCTGCTTATGATCCAATGACTAACAAAAAAGCTTGGTACAACAAAGAGAAATTCTCTGCTTGGGGCGGTGCTTTAACAACTGCTTCAGACTTAGTGTTCTACGGAACTCTTGATCGTTGGTTCAAAGCTCTTGACGCTAAGACAGGTAAAGAACTTTGGAAATTCCAAGTGGGTTCTGGTGTGATTGGTAATGCATTCACATACTCAAACGGCGGCAAACAATACGTTGGTGTTTTATCAGGTATTGGTGGTTGGGCTGGCGTTGCGATGAACCTTGGCTTAACTAACCCAACAGACGCTCTTGGCGCTGCTGGTGGTTATGCTGAACTTACTAAGTACAATGCTGCTCCTGGCGGCGGTGCTTTAACAGTATTTAGCCTATAATTAATCGAAAGATTTTTATAGAACTAACTGTTAGTTAGTATGTCCTATAAACACCCCGCTTTCGAGCGGGGTGTTTTTTTATAGGATCCATGATATTTAACCGGTAAGGAAAAAGAATGTTTAAAAAAATAATGTTAGTTTTATGCGCAATAAGTTTATTGCAAGCAGGATTATTATTCGCTGCAGGGCAAGACCGTGAAGATGGATTACCCGGTATGCCATACCGAACTCCTACGGACAAAGAATTTAAAGTATGTGCTGACCCAGAAAATATGCCTTACTCCAACCAAAAGGGTGAGGGCTTTGAGAACAAAATTGCAGAAGTATTGGCAAAAGATTTAGGTAAGGAACTTAGTTATGAATTTTGGCTTGATCGTCAAGGGTACTTAAGAAATACTATTAATGCGCAACGTTGTGATGTCATTATGGGTATGGGAAGCGATGTGGATAACTTACGCACTTCTAAACCTTATTACCGCTCTGGCTATGTATTCGTGTATCGAAAATCAAGTAACTACAATATTAAAGATTGGGATTCGCCAGATTTAAGAAAGGGCATCATTGCTATTGTAGGCCAGAGTCCACCCACCATTGCATTGCGAGACCATGATCTTATGGGCAACGCACATCCTTACCGCTTACAGCGGGATCTTAATATGCCACCAAGCGAAATGATTGATGATTTGGTAGCAGGCAAAAATGATATCGCTATTATATGGGGACCGATCGGCGGGTACTTTGCAAAACAATCTAAAGAACCTCTTGTGGTCGTGCCAATTCCTGAGTTTAAGTCAGAACGAGATTCATTTGATACTGAAAAGGGCAAATCACAATTTAATATTTCTGTGGCAGTACGCAAGAAAGATAAAGACAGAATGGAAATGATTCAGGGTGCACTTGATCGCAACCAATCTAAAATTATGAAAATTTTAGATGACTTTGGAATTCCTCATGTGCCAGTGGTTCTAGACGATAAGACAGGTAAGTAAAGCTTAAAAAGTCACTCAAAATGGGTGACTTTAGATTGAAAAATGAGTAAGATTATTACTAAGTATTAAATTTAGTAAAAGATAGAAAAAATTTTTTATAATAGATATTTTGGAATTGAGATATCCCAAAATACAAGCAATTTTTAGGAGAAATTATGTTAGTTAGAAAAGTATTTATGTCATCACTTTTAGTTTCTTTGATGGCAATTGCATCTTTAGCATCAGCTGATCAATCATTTGTAAAAACCACAGATGGAAGTGCATTAAAAATTGATTCAGGACTCTTTGATACACCAGCAGCAAAAGAATTTTTAGCTACTGGAAAAAATTCATATGTTGGGAATGCTGAAGCAGTTGCAAAAGGTAAAAAGATTTTTGGTATGTATTCGTGTACTCAATGCCACGGACCTGAAGCCAAAGGCCAAGTAGGCCCAGGCCTAGTAGGCCCTACATTCCGCTATACTAAAGATGCAACGAACAAAGGTATGTTCGAAACAGTTTGGGCAGGGACAAATGGCGGCATGGGCGCTAAAGGTATTGGCCTCATGGATGCAACAGATCCAAAAAATGGCGTGACACCTGACGAATTACTTAAAGTTATTGCATGGATTCGCAGCAATGGAACTGTAACAGGTAACGAGTAATTTGAAATCATCTAGATAATTTCTAGAAAATAATATTAAAACCACTCCTGTATAATTGCAGTAGTGGTTTTTTATTGTCTGTATTTGAGGAAGTGAAATGCATAAGATCGTTATAGTAGGGGGTGGTGCAGGCGGTTTGGAGCTTGCAACTAAATTAGGCGATACACTAGGCAAAAAGAAACAAGCCGAAATCACTTTGATTGATTGTACGAAGACGCATGTCTGGAAACCCCTCCTCCACGAGATTGCTGCAGGGAGCATGAACCCTGATAAGCATGAATTGGAATACATGGCACAAGCACATTGGCATCACTTTCGCTTTCGCTTAGGCCGTATGGATCGACTCAATCGAAGTAAGAAAGAAGTGTCGATCACATCTTATATAGACGAAGATGGTAAAGAAATTATTCCAAGAAGAAGCTTTAAATACGACACATTAATTATTTCTGTGGGAAGTACGACGAATGATTTTGGTATTAAGGGTGCGGCAGAACATTCGATTGCGTTAGACACGCAAAAGCAAGCCGAAGTATTTCATCAAAAATTACACCATGCTATTTTAAAAGCACAAACACAAAAAAAAGCCGTACAACCTGGCCAGCTCGATGTGGTGATTGTAGGCGCTGGCGCTACAGGGGTAGAGCTTGCTGCTGAACTTCATAAAGCGACGCGCGAAATGGCAGCCTATGGCATTGATCGGATTAACCCAGATCGCGATATTAAGATATCGATTATTGAAGCGAGCCCTCGATTGTTACCAGCACTTCCGAAAAAACTATCTCATTCAGTAGAGCTCGAATTACGTAAATTACGTGTTCACCTTTTTATGGGCGAGCGCGTTACCGAAGTATCTGCTAAAGGTGTTAAGACACATACCAAGCGATTTATTCCTTCGTCACTTGTTGTCTGGGCAGCTGGTGTTAAGGCGCCTGATTTCTTGAAAAAAATTGACGGATTGGAAACGAATCATATTAATCAATTACTTGTTCATACGACACTTCAAACAACAAGAGATGACTCTATTTTTGCATTTGGTGATTGCGCTGCCTGCCCAATTGATAATACAGATCAATTTGTACCGCCAAGAGCACAAGCTGCGCATCAGCAAGCTTCACTTCTTTTTAAATCAATGAAATTGCGCGTAAAAGGTAAAACAAATTTACCTCAATATATTTATAAAGATTACGGTTCACTCGTAAATATGGGTGAATATTCGACCGTGGGAAATTTGATGGGCTCTTTAATGGGTGGGTCGATGTTTATTGAAGGATTTATCGCACGACTTATGTATCAATCACTTTACAAGATGCACCTGATGGCACTTCATGGATTTATGAGCACCGCTCTTCAGACTTTAGCGCGCATGATTACACGTCGCTCTGAAGCTCAAGTTAAACTCCACTAAATAATTTTTTTATAGTGTTTGTAAATAGCCAGCATAGTAACGCTGACGAATAAACCTAGAAGCGTGATGATGGTGTTGATAGAAAATTCTTCTCGAACCATAAGAGTATAAGTACCACTCAATAAAAGAATGCCAATATTCTCATTGAAGTTTTGCACTGCAATTGAGTGACCCGCTCCAATCAATAAATGACCACGATGTTGAAGTAGCGCATTTAATGGGACGATAAAAAATCCGCTTAATGCACCAATCAATAGAAAAATAAGTCCTGCGACATACCAATCATGAATCAGAACCATGCTTATAATAAAACCACCCATGAGAACCCCTGCTGGCAGAACTCGCACAGAATCTTTAAGGCTTATATAGCGCGCTGCAATCACTGATCCAATAGCAATACCAAAAGCAACCATGGCAGTCAGACGGGTAGACTCTTCTAGATTAAATTGCAGTGCATAACCCGCCCATGCAATTACAATGAGTCTCAATGAAGCGCCGGCGCCCCAAAAGAGCGTTGTGACTGCGAGTGATAACTGACCTTCTGGATCTTTCCATAGAACTTTAAATGCGTGCCAGAAATCTTTCATCATAAATAAAGGATTTTTGGTGGGTAGTTTATGGTCAATAGCCAATAACGGAATGTAGCGATTAAAAATTGCCGCCAATAAATAAAGCCCTGTGATCATAATGATGGCCAACAGAGGATCGAATTGAGAGAGCGCACCGCCAATAATAGAACCTAAAATAATGGCAAACACAGTTGAGCCTTCCATCCATCCGTTAGCCATGACAAGTTCTTTGGGTGGAAGAAGTTCAGTCAAGATACCGTATTTAGCTGGAGAATAAGCAGCAGCGCCGACCCCCACAATCGCATATGCATAAAGTGGCTGCATACCTAATAACATAGATAAACTACCTACGAATTTAATCGCATTAGAATAAAACATCACGCGGCCCTTAGGGTATGCATCTGCAATGCCACCGACAAATGGTGCCAAAATAATATAAGAGATCACAAAAAATTGAAGCAAAAGGGGCTGATGCCAATGCGGTGCATTGAGTTGCGCAAGAAGAGCAATAGCGGCAAATAAAAGTGCGTTATCTGCAAGTGCAGATAAAAATTGTGCAATCAGAAGCGGTACAAAACCTTTTGAAACTTTTAGATTAAAGTGTTTCAGCAGCATAGTCAGCTAAGCGCGAGCGTTCGCCACGAACAAGCGTGATGTGACCATTATGATCCCAACCTTTAAAGCGATCGACTACATAAGTTAAACCGGAGCTACCTTCTGTTAAATAAGGTGTATCGATCTGCGCAATATTACCTAAACATACAACCTTAGTGCCTGGACCTGCACGGGTAATTAATGTCTTCATTTGTTTAGGGGTTAAATTTTGCGCTTCATCGATAATGAGATATTTATGAAGGAATGTGCGGCCACGCATAAAATTAAGTGACTTAACTTTAATACGTGATCGAATGAGGTCTTGTGTGGCAGCTCTTCCCCATTCACCTGCCTCTTCATCTGTTTTATTAAGCACATCTAAATTATCTTCTAATGCGCCCATCCATGGCGTCATTTTTTCTTCTTCGGTGCCTGGTAAGAAGCCAATATCTTCACCGACAGGCACTGTGACTCGCGTCATGATAATTTCGTTATAGATTTTTTTGTCGAGTGTTTGTGCTAATCCTGCTGCAAGCGTGAGTAGTGTTTTACCGGTTCCTGCTTGGCCGAGCAGAGTTACAAAATCAATATCAGGGTCCATAAGAAGATTCAATGCAAAATTTTGCTCTCGATTTCTAGCATTAATTCCCCAGATATTATGTTTGCCGTGAATAAAATCTTTGATGATTTCAAGTGTGGCTGTTTTACCGGAAATTTTTCTGACAATCGCGTGAAAGGGCTTATCGAATTCATAAAAAATAAATTCATTGATAGAGAAGTTAGGGCACATAGGGCCTGTCAGTCGATAAAACATTCTGCCATTTTCTTGCCACGACTCCATATCCTTGCTGTGCTTTTCCCAGAAATCTTCAGGGAGTTCTGTGATCCCCGTATAAAGCATCTCCGTATCTTCAAGTACCTTGTCGTTAAAATAATCTTCCGCTGCAATGCCTAAAGCTCTCGCTTTAATACGAATATTGATATCTTTACTGACAAGAATCACTTGGCGGTCTGGGTATTGCTTTTTTAAGTAGGCGACAATGCCTAAAATTTGATTATCAGCTTTGCTTCCTGCAAGCATTGGTAAGTCGTGAGGAAGTGCCGTTGTTTGTAGAAAAAGTTTTCCCGTGACATGGGTATTACCTTTTACGCCAAGAGACCGGCCGTTTTCTAAACTTTCTTCATTAGTGCCAATAATCTCTTCTAAATTACGACTGGTTTGTCTTGCGTTTCGCGCAACTTCGCTCACACCCTTTTTGTTATTATCAAGCTCTTCTAATGTCACCATAGGAAGATAAATATCATGCTCTTCAAATCGAAAAATACTTGAAGGGTCATGCATGAGGACATTGGTATCTAGTACAAAGAGTTTGGTGGTGTTATTTTTTTTGACCATAGTTAAATAGAGTGATGTTGTTTAATAAATTGTAAAACTTCTTTGATATGACCTTCGACTTTGACGCCACGCCAAGCCTGAATCAATTTTCCATTTGGATCAATTACAAACGTACTTCGTTCAATACCTCTTACCTGTTTACCATACATATTTTTCATTTTGATGACAGAAAATAATTCGCACGCCTTTTCTTCCTCATCGCTTAAGAGTTCGAACGGGAAAGTAAATTTTGCTTTAAAACTTTCATGTGATTTTAAAGTGTCACGTGAAATACCAAATATTTCTGTATCGAACGCCTGAAATTTTTTATAGGCATCCCTGAAATCTACGCCTTGCGTTGTGCAGCCAGGAGTTGCATCCTTAGGGTAAAAGTAAATTACAAGATAACGACCTTTGTAATCAGATAGGTCAAATTGAAGACCACTAGTGCCAGGGAGCTTAAATGAGGGTACTTTTTTGTTGATTTCCACGTCTCTATATTAAGCGATTTTTAATAAAAAAGTGATGGGATTTTATAAAAAAAATATAAACTTTTAAGGGAACTCAGGATAAATAAATCCCACGTTCTTATATGAATAATGTGACTTAAAAAAGACTATCAAATAACTGAATATCGACCCAATGGCCATTTTCTAATGACCCCATGGATTCGGGAAGCACAATAAAGCAATTTGCTTCAGTCATAGATCTTAAAATACCAGAGCCTTGATCCTTAATAGCACTTACTTTAAATTCACCTTGATGGTCTTGTACAAAAAATCCTCTTTGAAACTCTGTGCGTCCTGGCATTTTTTTAATGGGTGTTAAAAGTTTAGCTTTAATCATGGGGACAGGATTTATAGGGGACTGACCAGATAGGGTAAGTAGAGCCTCTCTTACAAACTGATAAAAAGTCACCATCGTGGATACAGGATTACCGGGCAGTCCAAAATAATGGCAACCACCAATTTTCCCATAAGCCAATGGCCGGCCTGGTTTCATAGAAATTTTCCAAAATAAAATTTCACCTATTTTTTTTAAAATGTCTTTCATGTAATCTGCTTCGCCGACTGAAACGCCGCCTGTGGTAATAATGACGTCTGCAAATTCACTCGCTTTTTTTAATGTATCTTCAATAATTTTTTTATCATCTGGAATGACACCTAAATCAAACGTTTCCAAATCCATGCGCTTAAGAAGACCAATTAAACTATAGCGATTACTGTCATAAACTTGACCAGATAATAACGGGGTTCCTAAAGAGATGATTTCATCTCCAGTTGAAAAGAAGGCAACTTTGACTCTTCGATATACCTCTATAGATCCTACCCCTAAAGAAGCTAAAAGGCCTAAGTCGCATGGCTCTATTCGTCGACCCTTTTGTAAAATAGTTTGACCCATCATGATGTCTTCACCTACTCTGCGAATATTTTGCATTGCAGGAGGTTTTGTTTGAAAGGTAATCCTATCTTCATTCACTTCTACATGCTCTTGAGGGATAACAGCATTCATATCGCTGGGCATTGAAGCGCCCGTCATAATGCGAACAGCTTCTTTTGTTGTGCCTTCAAGTTTGTTACCTGCAAATAACTTTCCCGTGACTCGAAGTGAAAAGGGACCTTGTTCATCAAGTTGCTCTGTATTTATGGCGTAGCCATCCATCGCAGAATTATCGTGATTAGGCACATTCATTGTTGCGATAACAGGGTTAGCCAACACTCGATGTAGTGCATCTTTAATATGAATGCTTTCTTTCTGATCTATGTTATACAAGAAATGAGTGATCCATGTTTTTGCTTTTTCAACAGACATGGCATTAGGATCATAGTCATTGATTATGGGAGCGTTTGAAGCCAAAGCACTTAAACTCAAATCTTTTTTCATAGTGAACTTTTCTTTAATTCTTCATTAGTATTAATGTTTAAAAAACATGCTTGGTTTTCGAACGGAACGACTGAAAAAGGAAGTTGCCGAATCCAGTCTTCAATTTTTCTTCCACCCTCATTAAAAAATGTACTGAGATTTTCGAGGTTTGAGGTGTGACATAAGATACAAGCTGATTGCAAGCCATCTGACGTTTCTGGCACAGCGATTTGAGTATGATTTTTATCAGCATCTTTTTTTAATGTTTCAATGAGGTCTCGGGGTAAATGAGGTGTATCACAGGGTACGAATTGAATCCATTCCGTTTTAATTTTTTTAAGGCTCGACATCATGCCTAAGAGCGGACCTTCATGAGATTCTGTATCATCATCCACAAGGGGTAAGTTAAATATCCTAAAATCATCTTGATTGCGGTGCGTGTTAATAAAAATGTGCGGTGTTTGTAATGACATAATATCAATCACATACTGAATTAAGGGCTTATCTTTTAATAAAACCAGCGCCTTATTCTTTTTGTTCATACGTTTAGATTCGCCGCCGGCTAAAATCACGACAGCAACAGATTCATTCACTTAAAATTAACCTCCGGTGTGAGACATGAATCGAATCACGGAAGGCTTGTTTGTCTCGAGATTAAAATCGTGAGATTCAGGTTTAATTCTCATACTTTCAAGAATAGCTTTTTGAATAGGCCAGTCGTCATCTAGGTGTTGACGTAAAAGAGGCATGAGTTCGATTTTTTCTTCTTGTCCTAAGCATAAAAATAATTCACCCTTGGATGAAACTCTCACGCGATTGCAGGTATCGCAAAAATTATGGCTGTGCGGAGAAATAAAACCAATCTTAGTGCTTTGATTAGCAATTTGCCAATATCTAGCAGGGCCTCCCGAAGTAAAAGTTGTCGGGATTAGATTAAAATGTGCCTGCAGTTTTTTTAAGACTTCGTCATTGCTGATAAAAGTATCTTTTCTTTTATGCCCAATATCACCTAAAGGCATTTCTTCGATAAAAGAAATATCCATTTTTTTATTTATTGCAAAATTAACGAGATCTATGGCCTCATGATCGTTCACATCTTTCATCAGCACAGTATTAAGTTTGAGATTCGAAAAGCCTTCTTTAATAGCTTCATTAATACCGAGCATCACTTTATCTAAGTCGCCTGTGCGTGTAATTTTTTTAAAAAGAATAGGATCAAGACTATCAAGACTGATATTAATACGTTTAACTCGAGACGTTTTAAGCATATGTGCATGATGTGCTAATTGACTACCATTAGTTGTGAGGACAATTTCTTTTAAATCTTCTATTTGACTTAAGCCTTCGAAGAGCCAGGTAATATTTTTACGCACTAAAGGCTCACCCCCAGTGACTCTTAGTTTAGTAACACCTAAAGACGTAAAAATTTTAACAAGCCGCAAAGATTCTTCTAAACTCAACACTTCATCGCGAGGTAAAAATTGCATATCGTCACTCATACAATAAACGCAACGAAAATCACATCGATCGGTAATAGATAATCGAAGATAATTAATCTTTCGATGAAATTGATCTATTAATCCGAGAGAAGGAGGGTTTTGCATTGTCAATTTAATTAAGCTAATTGAACTTCGACTAAGCAATCATGAGAAGTTGGTGAGTTTCCCATATCACCAAAAGCATTGGAGCTCACTGAATTGACAACACCATTATTGAGTTGTCTCCAATAGCCCAGCGTTGTAACTACGATACCTTTATTAACATCGGTTGTTACTTTTGATACAGCTTCAAAGAAACCTCGATCGTTAAATACTTTAGCTCGATCGCCGTTTTTAATACTTCTTTCTTCTGCATCCAATGGATGAATCATCACAAACTGCTCTCCTTGAGCCTTAAGTTTATTTTCGATATTGGCATAACTCGAATTAATGAAGCCATGACTTTTTGGCGCCAAAATATTTAATGGATATTTTTTAGCTAAGGCTGGATTTGCGGATGCTGTTTCTTTGGACGGCACATAATCAGGCAACTCAGGAATATCATCACCTGGCTGAAAAGCTTCGTACATTTGCCTAAATGGCCCAGCAACGAAATTCTTAGCCCCAACTATCCTAAATTCACATTTACCGGATGGCGTTGGAAATTTCCCTTCTTTGTGAGGCGCTCGATTATCTTTAGTACCGACATTGATTCTTGCATAGCCATGTTCTTTTAAATAATCTAAATCGATATCTTTACAGGCTGGTGAATTCCAATCGATATAATGTTGAAGACATTCAGTGTCTGACCATGTAAAGCATTCTTCTTGAAAACCAAATCTTTTAGCAAGACGTCTAAAAATTTCATAATTTGGTAGAGCTTCACCCGGGGATTCTATACATTTTGTATTGTAGGTGAGGTATAAATGACCCCAAGATAAGATGATATCTTCTTGTTCTGCCCCCATAGATGCTGGAAGTAGAATATCAGCATAGGCTGCAGTATCAGAAATAAAATGCTCTGCGGAAACTAGAAATAAATCTTCGCGCTTCAAGCCCTCTAATATTTTTTCGCTTTCCGTTGATTGAGTCACAGGATTTGTATTCCAACACATCATTGACTTGATAGGCACTTTGAGTTTTTGTTCACCCGTCAAAACACGTCCTAACTGAAGGTTATTCACAACTTGTGTGCCTTCTGGAATTAAGTCAGGCCTGCAAATTACATCGAATCTGTAAGGTTGCTCCCACACTGGGAATTGAAGGATACCTCCACCTACATGACGCCAAGCTCCAGTAAGAGCGGGAAGGGATGCAACAGCTCTAATTGCCTGGCCTCCTCCCCAGCTTTTTTCAAGGGCTACTCCAATTCTGATAGCGGATGGTTGGGTCGTTGCATATTCTCTCGCTAATTTTCGAATGTCATTCGCTGAGACACCCGTGATTTCTTCCGCCCATTCAGGACTTCTCTTTTTTGCGAGCTCTGCTAATTCTGGAAAGCCCACTGTATATTTATCTACATAGTCTTGATCAACTAATCCTTCTTCAATAATGACATGCATCATTGCCATTGCCAAAGCCCCGTCAGTACCTGGCTTAGGACAGATATGCCAATCGGCTTCTTTGGCAGTTCTTGAAGCATATGCATCAATGACAACAACCTTTGAGCCTTTCTTTTGGGCTTCTTTGACAATATGCCAATGATGGATATTGGTGCTCACAGAGTTACAAGCCCAAATAATAATAAATTTAGAATGAATAAAACTCTCTGGATCCACCCCTGCAGTGGGGCCAAGAGTCAGCAACCAAGCCGTGGCCGAGCCTTCTCCACAAAATGTTCTTTCAGTAACAGTGGCACCTAGTCGGGCAAAGAAAGAATCCCCTCCGTTCATGCCATGCACCAACCCTTGATTGCCTAAGTAGCTGTTGGGCATAATGGCTTCCGAACCAAATTCTTTGATAATGGATTGCCATTTATTAACTATGGTATCGAGCGCTTCATCCCAGGAAATTCTTTGAAATTGTTTTGTGCCCTTCGGGCCAATGCGCTTCATAGGGTATAGAAGGCGATCTGGATGGTAGTGACGCTTTTCATAATCCTGAAGTTTCACACACAGTCCGCCACGCGTCATTGGATGATCGGCATTGCCCTTGACGCTTATGAGCTTATTGTCTTGTACCTCATAAACCATTGAGCAAGTGTCAGGACAGTCATGAGGACAGCCCCCATGAAAGTATTTGCTTTCTTTTTGTGTTCCCATCTTTAAATCCCCTGCAATAATGAAATTACTTAAGTGAATATCATTTTGGTAATTTATAATACTATTTTATTTTGCTCTTGAGCTAAGCGCTCAAGAAAAATCTGGAGATATCGTTGGAAGACCTTGTCTTAAATCCTCATGATCTTAAGATCATAAATCAGCATATTTTGCAGTATCAATCTATGCCTGGCGCCTTATTGCCCCTTTTGCACGCTATCCAAGACGACTTAGGGTTTGTGCCAGAAATCGCCTACCCTTTGATTTCCAGCGCACTTAGTTTGTCAGTCGCAGAAGTCCATGGCGTTGTGACTTTTTATCATCATTTTAGATCGCATAAACCTGGCCGCCATATTCTCCAGGTGTGTCGCGCAGAATCTTGTCAGGCTTTGGGAAGTGAAGCGCTTGAGACTCACATTAAAAATAAACTTGGTATTGATTTTCATGAAACAACCTTTGATGGCACGATTACCCTAGAGCCCATTTATTGTTTAGGAAATTGTGCATGTTCTCCTGCAGTCATGATCGATGAAGCGGTCTATGGCCGTGTAGATAGTAAAAAAATAGATCAACTTATTTCAGATTTAAAGCGCGCATCATGAGTATGAAAATTTTTATATCGAAAGATTCCACAGCATTATCCCTTGGCGCAGATGAAGTTGCAGAAGCCATAGCAAAAGAAGCTCAAACTAGAAAACTAGATATTCAAATTTTACGAAATAGCTCACGCGGATTATTTTGGTTAGAAACATTGGTTGAAGTAGAAACAGCTTCTGGCCGCATAGGATTTGGTCCTATTAATCCAAATGACGTGAAGTCATTATTTGATGCAGATTTTATCAAAGGCGGTAAGCATCCTCTTGCATTAGGTCTGGTATCAGAAATCGATTGGTTAAAAAAACAAGAACGCTTAACTTTTGCGCGCATGGGTATCACTGAGCCTACCAATATTGATCAATACATTGAGCATGAAGGATTTCAAGGTTTAAAAAATGCACTGAAGTTAAATCCACAAGCGATTGTTCAGACAGTCACAGATTCTGGTTTACGAGGCCGAGGCGGTGCTGCTTTTCCAACAGGCATTAAATGGAAAACAGTTTTAGACACCAAAGCGACACAAAAATATATTGTCTGTAATGCAGATGAAGGTGACTCAGGTACCTATTCAGATCGGATGATTATGGAAGGCGATCCTTTCGTACTGATTGAAGGCATGATCATTGCAGGCCTCGCAGTAGGAGCTTCACAAGGCTATATCTATTTACGTTCTGAATATCCTCATGCACTAAAAACTTTAAATGAAGCTATTGAAAAAGCTAAAAGCGTAGGGTATTTAGGCGATGATATTTTAAAGAGTGGTCATACATTTCATTTAGAAGTCAGACGTGCAGCCGGCGCTTATATTTGTGGTGAAGAAACTTCACTTCTAGAAAGTTTGGAAGGCAAAAGAGGGTTGGTTAGATTTAAACCGCCACTCCCTGCAATCGAAGGTTTATTTGGAAAGCCTACCGCAGTCAATAATGTAATTTCATTAGCCACTGTTCCTATCATTTTGGCAAGGGGCGCTAAGTATTACCAAGATTTTGGTATGGGCAAATCACGAGGCACACTTCCTATTCAGCTCGCTGGTAATTTAAAACGTACCGGGCTTGTTGAAAAAGCTTTCGGTGTGACTTTAAGAGAACTTTTGTATGATTTTGGTGGAGGGTCTTTATCAGGTAAGCCAATTAAAGCTGTGCAAGTGGGCGGACCTTTAGGGGCTTATTTACCTGAATCTCAGTTTGATACGCCACTCGATTATGAAAAATTTTCTGAAATTTGGGCCATCTTAGGTCATGGCGGGATTGTGGCATTTGATGAGACAGTCAACATGGCAAAGATGGCGCGATATGCTTTCGATTTTTGCGCGATTGAATCTTGCGGAAAATGTACCCCTTGTCGTGTAGGTTCCACTCGTGGTGTTGAAGTAATGGACCATATTATCGCGGGAAAAGATGTTGAAAAACATACCACATTAGTTCGCGATCTTTCAGACACGATGCTTAATGGCTCTTTATGCGCGCTCGGGGGAATGACGCCTTACCCTGTTTTAAGTGCTTTAAATCATTTCCCTAAGGATTTTGGGGTTGATGCAAAAGAGACCAAGGCATAGACTAACAGCTTGATTTAATGATTTATTTCGAGACAGCATATGGATGACGTAAAAGATTTTGGAACACCCAAAAGAACTTCAGACAAGACTATTCAGTTAACCATTGATGGGGTATCTGTCTCGGTGCCTGAAGGGACCTCCATCATGCACGCAGCCTCTGTTTCAGGAGTTACTGTGCCTAAGTTATGTGCTACAGATAGCTTAGAACCTTTTGGCTCATGTCGTCTTTGCTTGGTTGAAATTGAAGGTCGTCGTGGTTATCCAGCTTCATGTACTACCCCTGTTGCTGAAGGTATTAAGGTGCATACACAAACGCCTAAGCTCGCTGATATTAGACGTGGTGTCATGGAGCTTTATATTTCAGACCACCCACTAGATTGTTTAACTTGTGCTACGAATGGCGACTGTGAACTCCAAGATATGGCAGGCGCTGTCGGTTTAAGAGATGTGCGTTATGGCTACGAAGGTAAGAATCATTTAAAGAGCGAAAAAGATACCTCCAATCCTTATTTTATTTTTGATCCCTCTAAATGCATTGTGTGTTCAAGATGTGTGAGAGCTTGCGAAGAAGTACAAGGCACTTTTGCCCTCACTATACAAGGTCGAGGTTTTGATTCGAAAGTATCCGCAGGGAATAAAGATTTTAAAGATTCAGAATGTGTTTCATGTGGTGCTTGTGTTCAAGCATGCCCAACAGCAACACTCATCGAAAACACTATCATTGAAACAGGGGTTCCTGAACATAGTGTTACAACGACTTGTGCTTATTGTGGTGTTGGATGTTCATTCCATGCAGAGATGAAAGGTGAAGAAGTTGTTCGTATGACGCCCAATAAAGATGGTGGCGCTAATCATGGACACTCATGCGTGAAGGGAAGGTTTGCATGGGGCTATGCCACACATAAAGATCGCATTACAACACCTATGATTCGAAAAAGTATTCATGATCCTTGGGAAAAAGTGACATGGGATGTTGCCATTAATTATGCTGCAAGTGAAATGAAGCGGATTCAAAAAAAATACGGACAAGATTC
>CAIWQV010000002.1 GCA_903914945.1 uncultured Methylophilaceae bacterium | reverse complement strand
GTTGATTTAATCTCTTCGCTCGGTACTTGGCCCAATACAAGTATGTGACCGTTATAACTTGTCACATTCGTATGTATATCGCCTTTAAGTTTTTGAATATTTGCAAAAGCTTTTAATTCAATATTAGAATCTTCAAGAATGACACCTGGTGTTCTTCGATCCGCTGCCGTATCAATGCCTACAGCACCTCCGCCAATAATGACAGCAGGACATCCACAGAGTTGTAATAAGATGAATGATACGAAAAGTAACTTGATATATTTAAGCATATTTTTCCTCTAAACTTTTATTAACATAGCATTGATATGTGACAAAATGATTATATCTCTTTTAAAGAAGTGTTTTTAAGTGCTTTAAAAATAATTGGGCCGTTAATAATGAGTGGAAAATTGTATGTAGTAGCGACCCCTATAGGAAACTTAAATGACATTACCTATAGAGCGCTTGAAACTTTTAAATCAGTAGATCTCATTGCTTCCGAAGATACAAGACATACCCAAGGTCTTTTGTCTCATTTCTCCATTGAAAAAAAACAGTTTGCGGTACATCAACATAACGAAAAAGCATCCGCACAAAAAATCATTGAATATTTAAAAGATGGTAAACATATTGCCTTAGTGTCAGATGCAGGCACCCCCAATATCAGCGATCCTGGCGGGCTCATTGTCAAAGAGGTTGCAGCAGCTGGTTTTGAGGTTGTGCCTATTCCGGGCGTATCAGCTGTCACTGCTGCCTACTCAGTTTCAGGCTTGGAGCATACGAGCTTTCATTTTTATGGATTTTTACCCACAACGAGCAGTCAGAGAATTAAAGTATTTGAAAGTCTCCAAACACAATCATGCCCGATGATTTTTTATGAGGCACCGCACCGTATCATTAAAACCTTGAATGATATGGCCGATTTTTTTGGGAATCAACATGAAATTGTAGTGGCACGTGAACTCACTAAAACATTCGAAAGTATTTATCGGGGTCAAATTTCAAAGGTTAAAGAAACCATTGAAAGCGATAGCAATTTTCAAAAGGGCGAGTTCGTAATTTTAGTATCCCCCATTCATCATGAAAAAAAAGAATTACTCACAGAAGATCAGCATAGAATATTAAAAATATTACTTAATCATATGCCCACCAATGCAGCAGTGAAATTAGGTGTAGAGATATTAAATATCAACAAAAATTATTTATATGACGAAGCTTTGAAAATAAAAAAATATGACTAAAACTTTAACGATTACTACCCCTGATGATTTTCATGTGCACTTAAGAGATGATGCGCTTATGACATCTGTTGCACCTTATACCGCAAAGCAATTTGCGAGAGCGCTTGTGATGCCTAATTTAAAACTGCCTATCACAACAGTAGACCAAGCGATTCAATATGAATCTAGAATTAAAAAGGCTTTAAAAAGTGATAACCACTTCCAGCCTCTCATGACTTTATATCTCACAGATAAAACTTCACTCGATGAAATTAAAAAGATTCCTGAACATAAACAAATTGTAGGTATTAAATATTACCCAGCAGGTGCGACTACTAATTCAGATTCGGGTGTTAAAAATATTGATGATCGTTATGATGTTTTCGAACTCATGGAAAAATTAGATATAGCCCTTTTGTTACATGGTGAAGTGGTAGATCCAGGAATTGATATTTTTGATCGAGAAAAAGTATTCATTGATCAATATTTATTAAAGTTACATAAAACATTTCCTAATTTAAGGATTGTGTTGGAACACATCACTACAAAAGATGCCGCTGATTTTATTTTAAGTAGCTCTAAAAAAGTGGCAGCTACGATTACACCTCAACATCTTTTATTAAACAGAAATCATATGTTTATAGGCGGTATCAATCCTCACCACTATTGCTTGCCCGTTTTAAAAAGAGAGACGCATAGACAGGCGCTTTTAAGTGCAGTTTCATCAGGTAATGTGAAATTCTTTTTAGGCACAGACAGTGCGCCTCACTTAAAATCAGCAAAAGAAAATGCTTGTGGGTGTGCAGGTATTTTTTCTGCAGCAAGTGCTATCGAGCTTTATGCCGCCGTATTTGATGAGCTTAATGCGCTTGATAAGCTAGAAGGTTTTGCAAGTTTCTATGGTGCTGATTTCTACGGACTAGAAAGAAATAAATCATCTATCAATCTTATTAAAGAAGATTGGGTTGTTCCTGAAAAAATCACTATAGGGGGCGAAGCCATTATTCCTCTATATGCCGGGAAAAAGATTTCTTGGCGATTAGCATAATTTTTCATTATGAAATCCATCGCTATTATTGATGTTAATAACTTCTATGTAAGTTGTGAGAGGGTCTTTAATCCAAAGTTAGAAAATAAACCTGTAGTTGTATTAAGTAACAATGATGGATGTGCCATTTCTCGTTCTAATGAAGCTAAAGCACTTGGTATTAAAATGGGCACACCTTGGTTTAAGCTGAAGGCATTTGCTAAACAAGAAAATGTCACAGCGCTCTCATCTAATTACACGCTCTATTTAGATATGAGCCATCGTGTGATGACATTGTTAGCTAAATTTAGTCCTGACCAAGAAATCTATTCGATAGATGAGTCATTTTTAGACTTAACGACATTCAAATCAAAAGATCTTATTAAGTATAGCCAGCAAATTAAATCTAAAATTAAACAATGGACAGGACTTCCTGTGTCCATTGGTATTGGCTCTACTAAAACCTTATCTAAATTAGCTAATCACATTGCAAAGAAGAATTATTCATTTAAAGGCGTATGTAATTTAAACGCGATGGATGAAGATACACTCGAAACTTGGATGAGCCATATTCCAGTTAATGAAGTGTGGGGCGTTGGAAGATCATTAGCACCAAAACTTAATCAACTCGGCATTATGTCTGTCTTAGATTTAAAACATGCAGATCCTGATTACATACGTCAGCAATTTAGTATCGTGCTTGAAAAAACAGTGCGCGAATTAAATGGAACTATGTGTATAGAGCTAAAAGATGTAGAAGAACCCAATAAAGAAATTATGGTATCTCGTTCTTTTGGAAGAAGAGTTAAAGACAAACAAGAACTCATTGAAGCTGTGACCTCTTACACCAGTCGCGCTGCTGAAAGAATGAGAAAACAATCATCTGTCGCTACATCTTTATATATTTACATCAGAACAAGCCCACATGATGATAAGAAGCAATATGCTAATGGTGTGAATATTCCCTTATTCCAGTCTAGTGATGACACGATGGTATTAACTAATGCCGCTTTATTAGGATTAGATTACATTTATCGCGAAGGTTTTGATTATCAAAAAGCAGGCATTACGCTTTGCAATTTAACTTCCAAACATAAAGTGCAAGGCCATTTATTTAAC
>CAIWQV010000001.1 GCA_903914945.1 uncultured Methylophilaceae bacterium | reverse complement strand
TCTTCGATCGCTTTTTCAAGTGCTTTTTCATTGTCACCTGATAAGTCAGCTGTTTTTTCGATGTCTTGCATAATCTTTTTGTACTTAGAATTCATGAAGCCATGCAATGCATTTTCAAATGCCAACACTTTATTAGTTGGAACATCATCAAGGTAACCTTTGTTTGCTGCAAATAATGTCACAGCCATTTGTGAAACGCTTAGAGGAGCATATTGTGATTGCTTCATAAGTTCTGTAAACATACGACCGCGGTCAAGTTGTTTACGTGTAGCTTCATCAAGATCAGATGCAAATTGTGCGAACGCTGCTAACTCACGATATTGAGCTAAAGCTAAACGTACGCCACCACCTAATTTTTTAATCACTTTAGTTTGCGCAGCGCCACCTACACGCGACACAGAAATACCTGCGTTAATCGCTGGACGAATACCTGCATTAAATAAGTCTGTTTCAAGGAAGATCTGCCCGTCAGTAATCGAAATCACGTTTGTCGGCACGAATGCTGATACGTCACCTGCGGCTGTTTCAATAATTGGCAAAGCAGTAAGTGAACCTGTTTTACCTTTCACTTTTCCATTTGTAAATTTTTCTACATATTCTTCATTCACACGTGCTGCACGTTCAAGTAAACGTGAGTGAATATAGAAGACGTCGCCAGGATACGCTTCACGGCCTGGAGGACGGCGTAAAAGTAATGAGATTTGACGATAAGCAATCGCTTGCTTTGTTAAGTCATCATAAATAATAAGCGCATCATCACCACGATCACGGAAAGAGTCGCCCATCGTACAACCCGCATATGGTGCTAAGAATTGTAATGCTGCTGAATCAGAGGCTGAAGCTGCAACGATAATGGTGTATTCCATCGCACCGTGCTCTTCAAGTTTTCTAACTACGTTAGCAATGGTTGATGCTTTTTGACCAATCGCCACATAGATACAGGTCATGTTTTGACCTTTTTGATTAATAATCGCGTCAGTCGCTACTGCTGTTTTACCCGTTTGACGGTCACCAATAATCAATTCACGTTGGCCTCGTCCCACTGGCACCATAGAGTCCACAGATTTCAAACCTGTTTGAACTGGTTGGGATACAGATTTACGTGCAATCACACCTGGTGCAACTTTTTCAAGTTTGTCAGTAAGTTTTGTTTTAACTGGGCCTTTACCATCAATGGGTTGACCAAGCGCATTCACCACACGACCAATCAATTCTGGGCCTACAGGCACTTCTAAAATACGGCCTGTACATTTACATACATCACCTTCTGTAATGTGTTCGTAATCACCTAACACCACAGCACCCACAGAATCACGTTCAAGATTCAATGCAAGCCCATATGTGTTGCCTGGAAATTCAATCATTTCACCAGACATCACATTTGACAATCCGTGAATACGCACGATACCGTCAGTCACTGATACGACCGTACCCTGTGTTCTCGCTTCAGCGGTTGTCGAGAAATTCTCTAATCGACTTTTAATGAGTTCACTAATTTCTGATGTTGATAACTGCATTACTATCTCCTGATAATGATTAGCTTACGACTTCAACGCGTAGGCTAAATTTTGTAATTGCTCACGAACTGAAGCATCAATCACGGTGTCGCCCACAATCACTTTAATACCACCAATGATTGCTTCATCAATCGTTACTTTTGCATCAATTTTTTTATTAAATTTCTTTTCTAAACTTTTCACTAATGTATCGACTTCTTTATCTGTCGGTTTTGATGCCACAATAATTTCAGCATCGAGCTTATCTTCATCCGTTGCTTTTAATGTTTCAAAAAGCTCGCTGATTTGAGGCAACACATTAAGTCTCTTATATTCAATCAAAAGCTTAATGAGATTTTCACCATAAGCGTTTAATTTATTTCCAGCGATTTTTAGAAGCGCCTTTTCGCGATCCTCATCAGATACTTTTGAATCATTGATGAAAGCATGCATGCGCTCATCTAAAGAAACCTGTGCTAAAAATTCCAACATCTCAGACCACTCGGTAAGAGATTTCTTTTCTTTAGCAAGATTAAATGCTGCAACAGCATAAGGTCTTGCAATCGTTGAAATTTCTGCCATATGGATCCTAAAGTTCTTTCGCTAATTTGCTTAACATATCGCTATGTGCTTTCTTATCAATTTCTTTTGATAAGATTTTTTCTGCACCCGCGATAGCAAGTGTTGACACTTGTTCGCGTAAAGATTCTTTTGCGCGATTTACTTCTTGGTCAATCTCTGCTTTCGCACCTAAGATAATACGATCGCCTTCAGTTTTTGCTTGATGCTTTGCTTCTTCTAAAATTTCTGATGCTCTTTTTTCAGCCTGAGAAATAATTTCAGATGCTTTCTGTTTGGCTTCGTTAAGTTGCTGTGTTGTTTTCTTCGCAGCTACTTCTAAAGAAGCTTTACCTTCTTGTGCTGCAGCTAAACCGTCGGCTATTTCTTTCTGACGCGTTTCAATCGCGTTTAAAAGAGGTGGCCACACATACTTCACGGTAAACCAAATGAGAATCGCGAAAGCAATCGCTTGGGCAATTAACGTAAAATTAATATTCATGTTTGCTCCTGTCTAAGTTCGGTTAAAAGAACCTAAACAATTATTTTGCGATTGCGCTTAATAATGGATTTGCAAATGCAAACATCATCACGATACCAACGCTAATAATGAAAGAAGCGTCGATCAAACCTAAAAGTAAAAATACCTTACCTTGTAATTGAGGAATCATTTCAGGTTGTCTTGCTGCGCCTTCTAAGAAACTCGCACACATAATACCGATACCGATACATGCGCCTAAAGCTGCTAATCCAATCATCAAACCTAGACCAATTGCTGTGTAAGATTGAATCATTGCTAAATATTGTATATGTTCCATGTTTACTTCCCCTTCAGTTAAAAATACTCAAAATAAAAAAACTAATGGCCTTCATGCGCCATCGCTAAATACACCACCGTTAACATCATGAAGACAAATGCTTGTAGCCCCACAATTAGAATATGGAATATGGACCAACCTGCGCCCAATAACGCTCCAAAAAATACGCCTGTCACACTCGTTGACGCTAGCAAGCCGAGTAGCAAGAAAATTACTTCGCCTGCATACATGTTCCCAAAAAGTCGGAGT